>JANLRZ010000243.1:0-1760 GCA_031362155.1 Acidimicrobiia bacterium
GCCGGTATTCCGAGCGCGATGTTGCATTGCTCCGCCGTATCCAGGAACTCACCAACGAAGGCGTCGGTCTCGCGGGCGTGCGGCGCATCCTCGAACTCGAGTCGCGCGTCGAGGTGCTCGAGTCGCAGGTCCGCAGCGCCCGGCAGGACGCAATGCAGGCGATGCAGCGCGCTCGGCGCGAGCAACGGGTGGATCTGGTTCCGGTCAACCCTCGCCGCGCGCCGCGCTGAACCATTTCTTCGGTGTCTGCGTCAGGGTTGGATGGTCACGGTACCGAGACCGACACCGCCCGTCAGTGGTCCGGCGCCGGTTCCAGGTGCCAACGATGCGACGATGTGGGTTCCGGTGGGCGCATCGGCGGCAACCGTGACCGATACCGACGCGTGGTGTTCGTCGTCGACCGTCACGGTGTCGGCGGTGATTCCGTCGCCGAAGGTGAAGATCATGCCGGTGACGAAGTGCAGACCAGTGATGTCGAGGGTGGTGGAAGCGCCGCGCGCCAAGGTCGCAGGACTGATCCCGCTGATGGAGGGAACGGTCGTCGAGCGAATGAACGAACCCACCATCAGCGGATCATTGGTGTCCAGGGTCAGATAGGCGCCGTCGGCGCTCATCGATGTCGCGTGCGCAGGCTTGGTGAAGGCGGGCCCCTGTGCGGACCGCACCATGTCGATCCGGCCTTCGGTGCGATCGACGACGTAGACCTGGAAGTCGGAGAACTGGGTGATGGAGCCAGTCCGCAGCCCGTTGAGCACCACGTACCGACCGTCGCCGGAAATGCCCACCGGATTGAGTGCTACAAGCGGCACGGGATCACCGGCAGCAGGGATCCCGGCTGGCGAGTACACGAGCGTCGTGGTCTGGGTCTGCAGGTCGCGCACGAAGACGTCGGTGGTTCCAACGGGGTCGTCCACTGTGTTGGTGTCACTCCACGAGTTGAACAGCACGTAGCGGCCGTTGGTCGAGATGGCGTTGTCGGCCGGCACCGAGGCGCCGCTCGGCCCACTCAGAGGCACGTTGACGAGCGCCGTCGTGCCGGCCGAACGGTTCCGGACGTAGATGTTGTTGCCGCCCCCGGCCGCCAGGTTGGTGGCAGTCGACCCGAACACGACGAGGTTCCCGTCACCACTGAGGCCGTACACGGAGGAGTCGTCGTTCGCAGTAGCGCCACTGGCAGTCAGGCTCACTCGCGAGGTCGTCGAGGCATCGAGGTTGCGCACGTACGCGTCGATGCGATTCAGGGATCCACCAGCCCCGAGATTGGTCGAGTTCGATGCGAACGCGACAGACCTCCCGTTCGCACTCAGGCGCGCGTCGCCGATCTGGCCGTTGGGGGCCTGCCCGTTGGTGGTTGGCGTCACCAGCGTGGTGGTTCCCGCGGTCCGGTCCCGCACGAAGTAGTTCTCACCGCCGGTCCCGCTCGCCACGAGGTTGGTGGCGTCCGAGAAGAAACCGACGTAGCGGCCGTCAGCGCTGATTCCGAAGGGGAACGACCTGCCGTCAGGGTCCCCACCGGTCGCGCTGAGCGACACGCGCTCGGTCGTGTTCGCAAGGGTGTCCCTGAGGTACACGTCGCATTGGCCGTTTCCGTCATCGGCGACCAGCGGGAGGCAGTGGTAGAACGCGACGTAGCGTCCGTCGCCGCTGAGGTGCCCACTGCTGGTGGCTGCGGCGTGAACCGACCCATCCGACGCGACGTCGACTCGTTCGACGTAGGCACAACCGGTCAGGGCGAACGTGATTGCAACGACCGTCAGCGC
>JANLRZ010000250.1:0-2534 GCA_031362155.1 Acidimicrobiia bacterium
AGCGACGCTTCGTGCGCCCAGAACTCGAACAACTCGCCACTCGCCAGCATCTTCGGGATCAGGTCGCGCGGGTGCGGACCCAGCCGGGCGAAAAGCGGCAGCTCCTGGGAGCGCACCAACACGTTGACGGAGTCGATTTGAATCAGCCCAACCCGGTCCAACACCTTGCGGACGTGGCGGCGATCGATTCGCCCGGTCGGACGGGGATCGGCGAAGCCCTGCGCGGCCAGCGCGATCCGGCGCGCCTGCGCGACCGATAGCTCGATCACCATGGGGTCACCGCAATCGCGGCCAGACTGCGAACATGCGCACCCGAACCGACATCAACCACCAGTTCGACCTCACCGGCCGCGTCGCCATCGTCACCGGCGGAAGCCGCGGCATCGGCCGAGCCATCGCCGAGACGTTCGCCGCGTGTGGCGCCAAGGTCGTCATCTCGAGTCGCAAGGCCGACGCCTGCGCGAAGGTCGCAGCCGCGATCGGCGCCGAGGGAGGAACCGCGCTCGCGGTGCCGGCGCACGCCGCCCGGGTCGAGGATCTCGAAGCCCTCGTCGCCGCGACCGTCGAGGAGTTCGGTGCGATCGACATCGTCGTCAACAACGCGGCAAATGCCTTGGGGCTTCCGATCGGCACCATCACCCCCGAGGCGTGGGAATCGTCCTACGGCGCCAACCTGCGCGGGCCGCTGTTCCTCGTCCAACACGCGCTCCCCCATCTGCTCGCCAGCGGTCGCGGCAACATCGTCAACGTGATCAGCGCCGGCGCGTTCACCCATGGCGCGTACGTGTCGATGTACTGCTCCGCGAAGGCGGCGATGTTACAGATGACTCGGGCAATGGCCGCCGAGTTCGCGAGTCACGGCCTGCGGGCCAACGCCCTCGCGCCGGGAACGACCGATACCGACATGGTGCGCAACACCGACCCGGCCACGCAGGAGTCGATGACCAACGCCGGCCTGATCAAGCGGATGGCAACGCCCGAGGAGATCGCCAACGGCGCGCTCTTCTTGGCGAGCGACGCCTCCAGCTTCATGACCGGCCAGGCCCTCGTCATCGACGGCGGTCTCACCACGCCCTAGAATTGCTCGTACGTTCGCCATCTCGGTGCTCGCGAATGCCCTGGGCTCACTGCCTCGCGGTGCGCCTCCGCAAGCTCCGGCGCTCGTATGCCATGAGCTGAGTCGGACCCTTGGGTCGCCGTTTACAGGCCGAGTTGGTTGTGATCCTTGACGCAGGAGCGTTCGGAACCATTCGCGATCTGACCGGCACCGACGCCGAGCAGCGACGCGAACGGGCCGCACTCGTTGGCGCGGATCCAGACGTGCACCTGGATGTTCGGGTTGAACTTCGTCAACGGCGCAGCGCAGTTGCCCTGCGCGTCGGTCAGCCCGCGGACCTGGGGACCCTTGTCGCCCGCGGGCGGCGTGAAGCACAGGTTGTCGTGGTGGTGGAACTGCACCAACGGGCTCTCGAGCGGGTGCGGGTTCTCCAAGCTGTACTGCTTCGGGAGGATGTACATCGCCGCCTCGAGCGTCCGCGCTCCCGTCGCGCGATCGACCTTGTAGACCAATGACTCGGGCTTGTTGGGGTCGAAGATCACGTCGTCGTCGATCCAGTCCCAGTGCAGCATGTGCTCTTCACCGGTGAGGCCGTCGCCGATCGACTGGAAGCCATCGGCCGCCGCCACGGCGGGGTCGCTCCACCGAGGCAGCGTCTTGACGGTGGCCTTCAAGAGCTCCGTCGCGTCCTGTGTCTGCTTCGGCGTCACCCCCTGCACGCCTGAGAGATCAACCTTGCTGATGTCGACCAACCCGTCCGGCGTGTACGTGAGCGGCGTGGCGAGGGTAAAAGGCTTCGCTTCGGTGGTCGTCGCGCACACTTTCGGGTTCTTGCCGGCGAATTTGGTCTCCATGCAGCGCATGTCGTGCTCACCCGCCGTATCCGAATGAGACGAGTTGGCCGCCTTGGCCGGCTTCGCCGGTTCAGCCGTTCCCGAGCTGCTGCCACACGCTGCCGCGACGAGCGCGAGTGCGACGACAAGTCCACCAAATGCACGCGAAGAACGCATCAACCAAACTCCAGTTCTCGAAAGGTGGCATCACCCTATTCGGTACATGCACACCGAGTGCAGTCGCGTCACTCGGATTTTGCCTTGCCCTTCGCCTTCTGTTCCTTCTTCCATGCCCGCACCCGGGTGAAGGCCTCCGGGGAATCGATATCGGCGACCGACCGCGGGGTGGCATCGCCGAACGGACCGGCCAGCTGCTCCCATCCCGCCGGAGCCTTCCCGAGTCGCTTTCCCAGGATCGCCAGGAAGATCTTGGCCTTCTCGTCGCCGTAGCCCGGCAGCGCGCGGATGCGGTCGAACACGATCTGGGGGTCCTTGGCCCGCCGCCAGAGCTTGGCGACGTCGCCGTCGTACTCCGCCACGACGTGCTCGCACAGCGCGTGCGTGCGTTTGGCCATCGCCGACGGGAACCGGTGCAAGGCCGGCTTCTCCCGGAAGACCTCGTCGAGCGCGTCCGGCGTCATCGC
>JANLRZ010000055.1:0-56343 GCA_031362155.1 Acidimicrobiia bacterium
TCGGCACCGACTTCGGACAAGCATCGAACGAACCGCCGGCGGCCGGGATGCAGTCCTTCGCCGATGCACTCTTCGCCGCCGGCCTCACCGAGGCCGAGATTCGACGGATGGCCTGCACCAACCCCAACGCGATCCTCCACCTCGACGCGTAAGGTCAGCGTTGTGGAGGATCGCATCACGCCGGGGCTGTACCTGGAGATGACCGATGGCCCGATCGCGGAGTATGTCGCCACCCGGGTTCCGGACCTCCACACCCATGACACCGTGCAACGCGCCACGTGGTGGGAGAACGTGCACCGCTATCGCGCCGACCTGCCGCGCGTGCTCGACGAGTTCACCTACCTTGCGGTCTACGAGGTCACCGACGACTTCGTCGCCCCCGCGACCCCGGAGGGAATCACCGGCCATCACTTCCGTCGGTACCCCCGGCCGGGACAGGGCCGGCTGACCGGGAATCCCACCATCGGGCTCTCGCTCGTGCTGATCTCACCACGGGACCCCACCGACGCCCAGGCCCTACGCGATTGGGGGGACTTCGTTCACCTGCGCCACATCGCCGAGGTCGCCGTGCCCGGGTACACGATGATCACGCCGTACGAGAACGCAACCGGGTCCGATCCCCGGTTCATGCATTTCTACGAGATGGACACCGACGATCCGGAACGGGCATTCACAGCCATGACACCGCTGGTCACCGAACGTCTCGGCGCCGACACCGACGCGTGGCATCACTGGGCGCGCCACCCGGCGCTGCGCATCATGTACGTGAACAGCTTCCGCCGGCTCGGCGCGCAATGACCGACGTCTTTGCCACGATGCACTCCCAGCGCGCCCACCGCGCGTATGCCGATGCCGCGGTATCCGACGAGGACCTCGCCCGAATCCTCGATGCCGCGGTTCACGCGCCGAGCGCGGAGAACAAGCAGCCGTGGGAGTTCGTGGTCGTACGGGACCCTACGGGCCGAGCCGCGATCGGCGCGCTCATCGAACGAGCGTGGAACTCCACCGGCAAGACATTCTCCGAGTCGCGGCTCAGCCCGGAGTTGTTGGCCGCGGTCGACCGCGGTGCGACCGGCGGCATCGCCGACGCGCCGATCCACATCGTCGTGGGTGCCGACACCGAACGGGGGTTGGTCCAGACCGCAGCCGAGTCGACGTTCCCTGCGATGCAGAACCTGATGTTGGCGGCCGGTGCACTCGGGCTCGGCACCGCGCTCACCACGATCGCGGTCGGATACGCCGATGAGTTACGAGCGATCGTCGGCTTCCCGGAATCCATTCAGCCGATGGCCGTCATTCCGGTGGGCCATCCGGCGCGGCCACTCGGACCACCGCGGCGCGAACCGTTCGCCGCGCACACTCACCGGGACCGGTTCGGTACCCCTTGGGAGTAGGCACCAACCCTGAAGCACCGTTTGGCGGTTGGTGACGCGCTCCCGACCACCAGGTGCCAAACGGTGGAGGGTGGGTGGTCGGGGGTGGGTACTAGGGCGTGGCGGTCGGGTCGGCCTGGCTGGTCTGCTGCTCCATTTGCTTGAGCTGCGCGTTCTGCTGCTCGACGACGCCTTGGGCCTTCGCAGCCGGTGCGGTGATCGGGGTCGGAGCCGGTTTCGACGCTTGGTCCGATGCGCCGCATCCGCCGAGCACCGCCACGACGCCGATCCCGACGATCCACCGACTGCGCTTCATACTCCGATGATCGGCATCACACCTCGAAAAGTTGACCGTGAGCGCCGGGAAACCTCACACGTTGACCCGCGCGCCGTCGGCGGCGGCCGAGGCGCGGATCGCGTCGAGGACCTGCATCTCGGCCAAACCGTCGGCGAAGGTCGGGACGGGCACCGCCGTGGGGAGGGGCTGGCCCTCGACGCCGCGCCGCAACACCTCGCACAGGCGGGTATACGGGCCGAGTTCGAGGTGCGTGTAGGCGTGGGCGGGGTCGTCCGAGACGGGAGGGGCCAGGGGCAGTTCCAGATCCTCCGGTGTCGGCAACGTGCGGGTGCCGGTTCGGTCGGCCACCCACACGTCGCCTGCGTCGACCCAGATCGTTCCGTCGCGGCCAGCCACGCGGGTCATGCCGGCCATCGGGCCGTACGCACCCGCGGTCTGTTGAACGACGACATCGCACCCATTGATCATGCGGGCTCGCACGGTGAACGAATCTTCCGCGGTCGCCGTGCGATCGCTCAGCAACCGAGTCGCGGCCGAAACCGTCGAGAACTCGCCCAGCCAGACCCGGAGTTGGTCGACCACATGCGAACCGGACGCGCCGAGCCAACCACCGCCGGCGCGTCGATCGAACCACCACTCCGGCATCCGCGCCGACGGATCCGCGACCAGCGAGACGTACTGCACGAACGTGGCCACGAGGGGTTCGCCGATCAGCCCGTCGGCGATCGCGCGGGCGACGACCGCCCGTTCGGGCGCCCAGCGAAATTCGTGACCGACGAGAGCTGTCACGCCCGCCCGCTCCGCCGCCGCCACCAGATCCCTCGCCTCGGTGGAACCGAGGGTGAACGGTTTCTCACAGATCACGTGCTTCCCGGCGCGCAGTGCGGCGAGCGCGAGCAGCTTGTGGGTCTCGGGCGGCGTGGCGATCGTCACCGCGTCGACCTCGTCGATCACGGTGTCGAGCCGGGTGGTCGCCGCCGGCACGCCGACACGCGCGGCCCGACGCTCGGTGCGGGCCGCATCGGTCCCCACGAGCGCCACGACCTCGAACCCGGCGGCGCGCAGGGCCGGTACGTGCACGCGACAGCCGAATCCCGTGCCGACCACCGCGGCTCGGGGTGCGTTCATCAGTACCCCTCGGCGAGGTCGACGACGTGCAGCAGTGCCTCGCCGGCGAGGTAGCGGCGGAGGTTGTCCCGGAAAATGTCGATCGACGCGCCGACCAGTTCCGGTGACGCCCACGACGAATGCGGGGTCAGGAACACCTGCGGGTGGTCGTACAGCCAATGACCGGCGGGCAGGGGTTCGGGGTCGACGGTATCGAGGCTCGCGCGCGCCACCCGGCCCGAGTCCAGCGCGGTCCGGAGCGCGTCCTGATCGATGAGCGTGCCCCGCGCAATGTTCACGACGTGGACTCCGTCGGGCATCGCTGCGAACGCGTCCGCGTCGAGGAGGTGCCGGGTCTTGGCCGTGCCCGGCGCGGCCAGCACCACGTGGTCCGCATCGCGGACCAGGTCGTCCACCGCGGTCACGACCTGCACCGCCGGAATCGGGCTCGGAGTCGCGGTGCGCCGCATCGCGCGCACCGACATGTCGAACGCCAACGCCCGCTTCGCGATTGCCGTACCGATCCCACCCAGCCCCACGATCGCGACGGTCTTGCCGGCGAGCGTGTCCATCCGTTGGAAGTTCCACGTCTTCGGCGGTTCCTCGAGCCAGAAGCCGGGGAACCCCTTGGCGAACGCGAGCATGGTCGCGAGCACGTACTCCGAGATGGGAATCGCGCTCGCGCCACGGGCGCAGGTCACGGTCGGAACGCGCTCCAGCACCTCGGTCGAGACACCATCGATGCCGGTACCGGGCAGCTGCACCCACTCGACGCCGCGGTCGATCAACGGCAGGACCTTGTCGTCGTCCCATCCACCGAACAGCACCGCGCCGGTCACTCCGGCGGGCGGCGGCTCCCGCGACACGTCGATGAACTCGACGTCGGGAAACTCGGCTCGGAGTTGCGCTGCGGCCATCCCCATCGCGTCGAAGACGGTGACGGTCATCGGATCTCCTTCGTGACGGCACGGGTGGGGCCGAACGAGTGCAACGCGAGCGCGTGCAGGTTGCCCAACCCGCCGTTGACCATCACCACCATGTCGTCGGGACTCTCGAGCAGTGCCACCCGGCCGTCGGTGCCGACCCTCCCGTCGCGTTCGGCCTTGGCGCGGTGCGGCGTCGGCCACCAATCGATGGGCAACGCCGCGAAATGGAAGAGGCGCTCCTGGATGTCGGCGATGCTCGGGAAGGTCTTCGCCAGGAGTCGCGCCCACGGTGGCGCGACACAGACGACGATCTCAGCACCGTGGTGGGCACCGATGAATGCGTTGGTCCCCGCGAAGGCGAGCGACTTGCCGATGACTTCGATGAGATCCGACGCGGAGTCGGAGGCGATGTCGGCAATGTCGATCGTGCCCGTGCAGCCATGGACCGTCAGCGCGTCGACTCCGGGCGCGAGACCGCGACGCACCGCCAACGGTTCCCAGGGTGATTGCTCTTCCCACTCCCCCACCACGATGCCGGTCACCCGGCCCGGCTGGCCGAAGACGCTCTTGGACGAGACACCCACCACCTGACCACCGACGTTGCGCATGACCAGTCGCAGGGCGCGGCCGATGGCCGGCGCCGGTCCCGCGACGCCGCCGAAACACCCTGCCTCGTAGGGGATCTCAAGATCGTGGCGGATCGGGCCGTTGACGAAGACGCCGGGAACCACACAGCTGGTGGTCGTGTTGAGCGCGAACAGGTTGAAGTCGGGTTCGGCCATCGCCTCCACCGCGACACACAGCAGCGGCATCGCGGCGGCCGGCGCGCCCGCCAGGACCGCGTTGACCGCAACCTTCTCGACAGTGCAGCGGCCGTTGCGCGGGGGCAGGTCGGCCAGATGTTCCTCGGGGAAGCGTCCACTCGCGGCCACGTAGGCGCGCACCCGTTCCTCGGTCGGCGGGATCAGCGGCAAGCCATCACCCCATCCGGCATCGGTGGCGAGTTTCTGGAACTCGACCGGGTCGTCCTCGACGACGAGTCGCGCCGAGGTCAACCAGTCGATGGTGCAGCCATCCGGGCCGCAGTCCTCACGGCTGGGAATCGTCATCGTCTCGGTCCCCGCGAGCGCTCGCCGCGCTCACGCCGAGGGAGGCCAACACCAAAGGCCACTGCTCGACCGCGATCGCCCGCACTTCGGCTTCGGTGCGCGACTCGAGTGGATACGGGAGCACATGGACCCGCAAACCCGGCCGGCTCGCGTTCGCCGCCATCGTGTGGGCCAGTGATGCGAACTCCTCCGTCACGACGACGACCGCCGTCGTACCTCGCTGCGCGACCGCGACCGTGTCGTGCACGCTCCACGAGGTGCAGGAGCCTCAATTGCCGAGACCGACCAATGCGAGGTCGACCCGCTCGGCGAAATCATCGAGTTCGCCCCGGGTCCGGCGTCCGGCATCACCCACCCGGTTGCCGGCCTCCCAATCGTCGACGATCGCGCCCGCGGCTTCGAAGCGCGGCCGCCACTCGTCCAGTACCCAGAGATAGCTGCGCCACGCCGTGTCGTACCGAAGCCCGACCCGTTTCCCCATCAGCGAGCCCGCGTCCGGGCCGGGATCCCGGTCGACCTCAGGTGGTGACGCGGTTGGATCCAACACCGTGACTCTTGCCATGGTTCTCCTATCGCTCACGTCGTGATCGTGATCGCCCGTTCCGGACAGTTCTCGAACCCGACTCGGGCCTGATCTTCCAGACCGGCCGCCACGACGTCGTCCACGAGCACCTCGCAGTGGCCGTAGTCGTCCGGTGCGAAGAGATCCGGCGCCAATGCGTAGCAGCGACCATGACCGGTACAGAGATCGGCGTCGACGGAGACCCGCATCACGCGGGGTCCCACACGAGGGGCAGGTACTCGACCCCGCGAATCCCGGCGGTGAAGATCGGCGTCTCGCCATCCGGGATCGAGTAGGTCGGCACGCGTCGGTGCAGTTCTTCGAGGGCCACCCGCATTTCCACCCGGGCGAGATGCGAACCGAGGCAGCGGTGCACACCCGCACCGAACGCGAGGTGACGATTCCCGGATCGTGCGAAGTCGACACTCTCGGGGTCGGCGAACTCCGCACCGTCGGTATTCGCCGAGGCCAGCAAGCAGGTCACCGTCTGACCCGCGGGAATCGTCGTCCCCGCGAGTTCGACGTCCTCGGTGGCCACGCGCAGGACCCCCGGCACCGGCGTCTCCCAGCGCAGCAGTTCCTCGACGGCTGCCGGGATCAACGACGGGTCGGACCGCAGCGCGGCCTGCCGATCCGGATGACCCGCCAGGTACGCGACGGCACACCCGAGCGAGGCGGTCACCGTATCGAGGCCGGCCAGAAGGAAGAGGTATGAAATGTCGAGGATGTCTTCGGTTGTCAGGCGTTCGCCGTCGATCTCGGCCCCGATGAACCCACTGATGAGGTCGTCTTCCGGTTGGGCTCGCCGCTCGGCGATCACGCGCTCGAAGTAGGCGTAGATCTCCTGCCCGGTCGCTCGTGCCATCACTCGGCCCTCGGCCAGGTTCGGCGCGGCGGGGCGGATGATGCCGTCCTTGAACTGCAGGAACAGATCGAGATCCTCGAGCGGGAGACCCATCAGACGGAGAAACACCGTGCACGGCAACGGGATCGCCACGGCACTGTTGAACTCACAGGTCCCGTCGTCGATGAACGCGTCGATCAGTTCGGTCACCAATGCCCGGACCGCGCCTTCGAGCTTCTCGATCTCACGTGGCGCGAACAACGGATCCAGCAGCCGGCGGAACTTGACGTGATCGGGTGGGTCGATCTGCAACGGGATCAGCGGCCGCACGTTGCCGATATCGATCGCGTCCATGCTCGACGAAAAGACGTCCGGGTGACGCAGCGCCCACATGACGTCTTCGTGGCGAGCGATGATCGTCATGTCCTCCATCGGAAGGACACCCACCTCCCGCATCATCGGATAGAACTGCTGCGGGTTCGCAGCGGTCTCCTGATCGACCGAGAGCTGACCGAAGCCGGCCATTTCCTCCACGCCGTCCGCCGCGCTCACACTGGTCGGGTCACTCATGAATCCCCCACGATCTCGATCGGGCTGCGCGCACCCTAGGACAGCGCGCGCACGTGCGCAGCGAGGTCGAGCGCCCAGGCCCGGGGGTCGGCCAACGGCCAGCCGTGCTCGGGCAGGTCGAAGTGCTCGACCGAGAGCGCGCCCTTGTATCCGAGGTCATCCAACCGGCTCAGGACGGCTTCGAAGTCGACGACACCTCGGGGGTCGTCGACGTGGAGTTGGGTCCGGCCGGGCGCACCTTGGCGCAGCTGGATGTGCCCGGCGCACTCCAACAGTTCGAGCGGATCACCGCCCCAATCCGCGACATGGCCGGTGTCGACGAGCAGCCGCAGCCCCGGGACCTCCGCCATCATCGCTCGCGCGGTCTCCGTGGAGTGCACCACCGCGCCGGCCCAGGGTTCGAGCAGCGCGCCGGGCGCGGCCCGGAACCACCGCACGCACTTCTCCCACATCCCGTCGCCGTTCCCGGGCGCCGGGGTCGCACACCATCCGACGACCGGCTTCGGGAACGCGGTGGGACACCCCACGGGGAGCGCCAACGCCGTTGGGCCGACCTCGGCCACGACATCGACCGCGATATCGATGTGATCGAAGCCATCGGCGCGCGCCGCCCGGCTCCGTTCGATCGGGTCGCGATCGAACCCGTACACGATGTCGACGACGCCGAGCGGTCGCACCGACTGTTCCTCGTCGGGCTCAGACCGACTACTTCTTGTGTTCCATACCGCCGGGCATGCTCATGCCCACGTGCTGGAGGTGCTGACCCAGGATCTTGTCGAAGTTCTCGCCCACGGTCGCGACATCCATGCCACCCTCCTCGTACATGTACGCGACCTGCTTGGGGTGCTGATAGATCGTGTAGGCGAAGTCGGTGCGGCCGAGGATCTGACCGTTGACGTGGCCGGCCTGGTCCGATGCGATCCACGTGACGAGTGGGGCATTGAGCGCGGGGTCCGATTCGGGCGGCGGCGCGGTCCCCGTCCGCTCGAAGAGCGCCGAGGTCATCCGCGTTGCACCGGCGGGCGACATCGCGTTGACGGTCACCCCGTACTTGCCGAGTTCGATCGACCAGATGAAGGTCATCCCCATGATCGCGGCCTTCGCCGCCCCATAGTTCGTCTGGCCGAAGTTGCCGCGCAGTCCGGCCTGTGACGTGACGTTGATGATGCGGCCGTACCCGGCTTCTTTCATGTGGCCCGCCGCGTGCTGGGCCATGTTGAAGGTGCCGTACATGTGAACCTTGACCACCGCGTCGAAGTCTTCCGGACCCATCTTCACCAACGATCGGTCGCGGACGATGCCGGCGTTGTTGATCAGGATGTCGATCTGACCGAACTCGTCGATCGCGGCCTGAATCGTCTGGCCGGCCGCGTCGTAGTCGGTGACGGACCCGTAGCTGGCGATCGCGCCGACGCCCAAGGCCTTGATGTCCTTGACCGTCTGCGCCGCGGGATCTTCGTCGGTGCCTTGACCGTCGAGGCTCACCCCGACGTCGTTGATCACGATGTTCGCGCCCTCACGCGCCATCGACAGCGCGAACTCCCGCCCGATGCCTCGGCCCGATCCGGTGACGACCGCGACTCGACCATCCAAGATTCCCATTGTGTGCTCCGCTTCGTTCGTTGGTGTGCGACAGACCTGTGACTACTCGGCGACCGCGGCAGTGGCGGTCCCGGCCAACTTCTCTTCCCCGTCGGCGTTGCGCGCCGACAATTCCAGATCGACCAAACCATCAGGGTGGACACTGGTGACCACCGCCGTGAAGGTGAGGGTCTCGCCCGGCCACACCTGCTTGGCGAATCGGACATTGAACTTCCGCATCGCTTCCGGACCGAACCAGTCCTTGACGACGCGCGCCATCAGCCCCGCCGTCAGCATGCCGTGACCGAACACCGAGGGGTTCCCCACCTGGGTGGCGATCGTGTCGTCGTGATGCATTGGGTTGAAGTCGCCGGACGCGCCGGCGTACTTCACGAAATGCGTGCGGGACAGGTTCTCGACGACGAGCGGCGCTGCCGCATCGCCCACGGTGATGTCTGCAAGTTTCGGCACGGGCGGGACCTTACCGGCTTCTCGGCCAGCGCTTCCCGACTGGCCTTCCGATCAGTTCCCTGACGGCCCCGTCAGGTCCCCGGATAGCCTGGCGTCGATGCCTCCCCGTCGACCGGTTGCCGACCCGAGTTCGGCACCGCCGGAGGTGCGCACGCGAGGCCAACAGACCCGCGACCGGCTTCTGGTCGCGGGCGCCACGGTGTTCGCCGACCGAGGTTTCCATGCGGCGCGGGTCGACGACATCGTCAAGCTCGCCGCCACCTCGCACGGCACCTTCTATCTGTACTTCGCCAACAAGGAAGAGCTCTTCCGGGCGCTCGCCGAACAGGTCGCCGAACTGCTCACGGTCCTGGCCGCGGCGCTTCCGGCGCTGACGTCGGGTCCCGACGGGGTGCGGGCCCTGACCGCCTGGCTCGAGGAGTTCCAACAGCTGTACTCGGGGGCGGGCCCCGTGCTCCAGGCGTGGACCGAGACCGAAATGGGGGCCAACGACGTCGGCAAGCTCGCCACGGTGGTCTGGTCGAACTTCACGGGCGCGCTCTTCGAACGCATACGCGACACCGGAGTGACCGACCTCGACCCGGCCGTGGCCGCACTCGCACTCGTCGCCATGATCGAACGGGCGAACTACTACGAAATCGCCGGACAGGTCAACGCGCCCGACGCGGCCACGGCTGCGGTCCTGGCCCGTATCGCCCACGACGCGATCTTCGGGGCTGCCGCGCGCGCCTGAGCGCCCGCGGCAGCCCCGCACTCACGGAGCGAACGTGAGGTCGATGTCGTCGGCGCGTTCGGCCTCGCCCGCCACCAGTTCGCCGACGCTCAGGAAGCAACGAACGTCCGGCGTGCCACACATGTGCGCAGCCTGACCGACCGGCCCCTTCGTCACCGTCGTCGTCCCTTCACCCGTGCCATCGGCGGCAACGGTCAAGGTCTTGATGGCATCGAGCGCGCAGTCCGGCGCCCCGACCTCGGCGCTTCCGGCCTGGGCACACTCATTGATGCCGAGTGTCTTGCCCGCCGTGAACCCCGATACCTTGACCGTCACGGTTGCGCCATTGGCCAGTCCCGTGGTTGGTGCTGCCGTTGCCGTGAATTTCGGCTTGGCCTTCGTGCTCGTCGTGGTCGAATTGTCAGCCGGTTTCGTGTCCGACTTCTTGCTGCTACTCCCGCAGGCCGCGAGCACGAGCACGAGTGCTCCGACACACGCAACGAGCCTGATCAGCTTGGTCATGGTTCCCCCTCTCGCGGCCAGGGCCGCGTGGTTGTCACCGTTGCCGTCCCCCGTCGAACGCGAGACCGAGGACCGGCTCGCCGCCCAGCGTGGGACCGGTCACGTGCAGATGGCACGCCACCGTGGTTCCTTCCGGTGTGGTGAACACCGGAGGATCTTCAACCGCACACACGTCCATCGCGTACTGGCAGCGGGTGCGAAATCGACAGCCCGAGGGCGGGTCCAACGGGCTCGGAACGTCACCGCGTAACACGATGCGTTCCCGGGTCCGTTGGCGGCCCGGGTCGGGAACGGGAATCGCCGAGAGCAACGCGGCGGTATAGGGGTGCCGCGGCCGTGTGTAGACCTCCTCGGCCGGGCCGATCTCGACGATGCGCCCGAGATACATCACCGCGATCCGGTCGGAGATATGGCGCACCACCGAGATGTCGTGGGCGATGAACAGGTAGGTCAACCCCAGCCGGGATTGCAGATCGGTCAGCAGGTTGATGACCTGGGATTGGGTCGACACGTCGAGCGACGAGACCGGTTCGTCGAGCACGACGAAGCTCGGGTCCAGCGCCAACGCCCGCGCGATCGCGATTCGCTGGCGTTGACCTCCGGAGAACTCGTACGCGTAGCGCGACATCGCGTACCGGCCCATCCCCACCGCCGCGAGCAGTTCCAACACCCGGACATCGCGCGCGGAGCCGCGGACGCGTTCGTGGACGGCGAGCGGCTCGCCGATGGCTTCGGCCACGGTCTGGCGGGGATCGAGCGACGAGTAGGGGTCCTGGAACACCATCTGCATGCGACGCCGCGAGCCTCGCAACGACGCCTTCCCCAATCCGGTGATCTCGGCGCCGTCGATGGTGACGCTGCCCGCGGTCGGTTCGATGAGCCGAGTCACGAGGCGCGCCACGGTCGACTTCCCCGATCCGCTCTCCCCCACGAGACCGAGCGTCTCGCCCGCGGCAATCTCGAATTCGACACCGTCGACTGCCCGCACCACTCCAAGCTGGCGGCGCAAGACCGCACTCCGGACCGGGAACGCCTTCGCGAGGCCCTTCACCGCGACGAGGGGCTCCACCCGCTCACCGGGGCCGCCGACCCGATCCGTCGTCCCGGCCCCGACGTCGGTCGCCGACGCGCCGGCCAGCACCAGCGCCGATGCCCGCCGACACCGCACCCCTTCGCCGTCCGTGCCGCTCCACTCGATCGGAGCGTGCTCGCATTCGGGCTCGGAGTGATCGCAGCGGTCGGCGAAGCGACAGCCGAGGGGCCAATCTTGGGGATTCGGAACCTGCCCCCGAATCACCGGCAACGGTTGGCCGGGCGGCGTGGTCTGAGGCATCGACGTGAGCAGGCCCGCCGAATACGGATGCCGGGGCCGGTCGAAGACCGGGCCGACCGGCGTGTGTTCGACGACCTGACCGGCGTACATCACGACGACCTCGTCGCAGATGTCGGCGACCACACCCAGATCGTGGGTCACGAACACGATGGCCATGCCGGTGTCGCGCTGCAGAGTTCGGAGCAGGTCGAGGATCTGGGCCTGGATCGTCACGTCGAGCGCGGTCGTCGGTTCGTCGGCGATCAGCAGTTTCGGATCGTTCGCCAGTGCCATGGCGATCATGGCCCGCTGGCGCATCCCACCCGAGAACGCGTGCGGGTAGTCCTTGACCCGCCGGTGCGGATCGGGAATCCCCACTCGATCGAGCATCTCGACGGCCCGCGTCTTGGCCTGCGCTCGGGTGACCGACTGATGCGCGCGCACCGACTCGGCGATCTGATTCCCGATCGTGAATGCGGGGTTGAGGCTGGTCATCGGCTCTTGGAAAATCATCGCCATCTCCCGACCGCGCAGCTCACGCAGCCGCGCCCGTTCGATGGTCGTGAGGTCCCATTCGCCCAGGCGCAAGGTCGACGCCCGGACCCGGCCGGTCCGCGGTGGGATCAACCCCATCACCGCGAGCGACGACACGCTCTTGCCGCACCCGCTCTCGCCGACCAGCCCCAACGTGTGACCCCGGTCGACCGAGAACGACACCCCATCGACCACAGTCAGGGCGCCGCCCGCCGCGCCGAACTCGACCGTGAGGTCACGCACTTCGAGCAGCGGGTGGTTCGCATCGCTCGACGTCATGGCCCGTCCACACCGATCGCCTCGCGGCCGAACGCGTCTCGCAATCCGTCACCCACGAGGTTGAACGCGAGGATCGCCAAGAGAATGGCGACGGCCGGGGGCACCAGCTGCCATTGACTCTCGTTGATCCGCCCGTACGCCTCTTGCAGCATGACCCCCCAACTGGAGGTGGGAGCCTTGACCCCGAGATCGAGAAACGACAGCCCCGCTTCGGCGCCGATCGCGTAGCCGAACGCGAGCGCCGCCTGCACGATTACCGGCGACACGACGTTGGGAAAGATGTGTTTGCGGAGCATCCGGTTGTCGCCCACGCCGATCGAGCGCGCGGCTTCGACGAAGGTCTCCTCCCGCACCGCGAGCACCTGAGCGCGGATCACGCGCACCAGCCCCGGCACGAACACCACGGCGATCGCGATCGACGCGTTCGTGAGGCTCGCGCCGAGCAGCGCCGCAATCGCGAGCGCCAGCGTCAACGGCGGGAAGGTGAACAGCGCATCCATGCACCGATCGATCACTGCCCCACCCCAACCACCGAAATATCCCGAGAGCAGGCCGAGCGCCAAGGCGACGGTCACCGCGATGGACACGACCAGGAACGCGACGAACATCGACGCCTGCGCTCCGTAGATCAACCGGGTAAGCAGGTCCCGACCGATGCTGTTCGTGCCGAGCCAATGTTCGGCGCTGGGCCCGAGGTTGGGCGGGAACGACGGCTCCTGCCCGTAGGGGGCCAGGACCGAGGCGAAGAGTGCCGTCAGGACGAGCACCGCCACGATCGCGAGTCCGACCATGGCCGACCAGGTGTGCGCGAAGCGGTAGCCGACGCGCCGCCACGGGGTTCGGCTGACCGTTCCCATGCCGGTCTCGCGCTCCATCGGCTCATCGGTGATCTCGTCGGCCGCGATCGCCGGGCCCATCTCTGAACTCATCGCGTGTCCTCCTGGCCCTGCGGGCCGGGCCGGACGGCCCCACGTCCGCTCATCCGAGCCGCACCTTCGGGTTGAGGTAGGCGTAGAGCACGTCGACCGCGAGGTTCAGGACGACGAAGATCAACGCGCTCAGGAGCACGACCCCCTGGATGACGGGCAGGTCTTTGTTGAACAACGACTGGTAGAAGTACTGGCCCATCCCCGGCAGCGTGAAGATGCGTTCGATGATCACCGAACCGCCGAGCATGTAGGCGAATCCGATGCCGAGCACGGTCACGGGCGCGAGCGACGCGTTCTTCAACGCGTGTTTGAACACCACGACTCGGCGGCGCAGGCCCTTCGATTCGGCGGTGCGGATGTAGTCCTGTTCGAGTGCGTCGATCATCGCGCCGCGTACCTGTCGGGCGAGCCCGGCACCGCCGGGCACGCCCATGGCGATCCACGGCAAGTACAGGTGCGTCGCCCAGCCCGCGGGCGACTCGGTCAACGGGACGTACCCACCTGATGGCAGGACCTTCAGACTCACTGCGAACACCGAGAGCAGGATCATTCCCACCCAGAAATCCGGCATGGCGAGCGCGACGCTCGAGGTGGTGGTGATGAGTCGATCGACGAACCCTCCCTGTTTAACTGCGGCGAGGATGCCGAGCGGAACGCCGAGGATCACGGTGAGCACCAGCGCTCCCAGTGCCAGCGAGAGCGTGACCGGGAACCGATCCGAGATCGAGTCGGCCACGGTTCGGTGGTCGAAGAACGACTCGCCGAGGTCGCCGTGAATCACGTCGTTGACCCACAAGACGTACTGCTTGAGGAATGGCTCGTCGAGGTGCAGCTGGTCGCGCGCCCGGGCGATGCCTTCCGGCGTCGCCTTCTGCCCACCGGCGAGGACGATGGCCGGATCACCGGGTAGGAGCTGGGACAACGAGAAGACGATGAACGAGATGATGAGCAACAACGGGACCAGCGCCGCCAAACGGCGGGCGATGTAGGCACCCATTCCGATCCCGGCCCCCGTCCCCTCGGCCCTATTCCTTCCCGGCCTTCATCGTCACCTGCGAAAGGTCGGGCGGGTCGCAGATGTTGCGCTGACCGCCCACCGTCCCGCCCACGCGGTCCTTCGCCGTGGCCAGGAACTGCGGCATGAACGCGATCGGCGCTTCGAGCGCTTCGTCGCTCACGATCTTGGCTGCCTCCTGGGTCAGCCGAGCCGTCTCCGCCGGGTCCTTGGCGCCTTGGGCTCGCAGCATCAGGTTGTCGATGTCGGCGCGTTGCGCCTTGTTCCAGATGGCCACGAACTGGAACTTGCCGAACTGGTCGTAGTACGCGCCGGGGTAGAAGCTCGAGGCCAACCGCGCCGCGGCGAACGCGTCGCCGCCACCGTTGATGTAGTAGTTGGTCGCGATGTCGTTGCCCTGCACGGTCTTGAGCGTGGCCGTGATCCCGACCTGCTTGAGCATGTCCTGGATCAGCTGACCCTGGTTGCGCATGTTCTCGATGCCCGGACCCGGGATGGTGAGCGTGAACTCGAAGCCGTTCGGGTACCCGGCCTGGCTCAGCAACTCTTTCGCCTTCTTCGGGTCGTACGGGTACGCATTCGCGACCGTCGGGTTGTAGCCGTCGGACTCCTCCGGCAGGGCTTGGCTCGCAACCGTGCCCTCGCCGAGCTGCACGACATCGTTGATCTTCTTGTTGTCGATCGCGTGCCGGACGGCCTGGCGCACCAATGAGTTCGCGAACGGCGTGGTCCGACCGTCGTTGAAACCAAGCCGGAACTGCAGCTGGAGGTATGCGGTCGTCGGCTGCACGATGACATTCGCGTTGGAGTCCTTCTTCATCGTGGGCAGCGACTCCGCTTCGAAGCGCACAAGATCCAGGTCGCCGGCCTTGAATCGGGTCACCGCCGGCGGCCCGGTCGCAGCCTGCACGAACTCGATCCCCGGGAAGTTGAAGCTCGCGGTGTCCCAGTACTTGGGGTTCTTCTCGAGCTCCATGCCCTGACCGGGAGTGAAGCTCTTCAGCACGAACGGACCGGAACCCACTGGTGCCTTGCTCGCGGTCGTCAGCGCCTTCGGCGAGATGAGCTGGGAGTCTCTTCCGAGCGAGATCGCATACAGGAACGGGGTCGACTGGTCGTCCTTGAGGTTGACGCGCACCGTCACCGGGTCGACCACCTCGACCGAATCGATGTGATCGAGGGTCGACAGCTGATCATTCTTGTTGTTGTGATCCAGACTCGCCTTGACCGCCGCGGCATCGAGTTGCTCGCCGTCGGAGAACACGACATCGTCCCGCAGGTGGAAGGTGATCGAACGCTTGGCGTCGCCCTCGACCTCCCAGCGAGTTGCCACCCCCGGGATCGGGCCGCCCGTCTTCGGGTCCCGCCGGATCAGGGTGTCGTAGATGAACCCGGTCACGATCTGGTCGCAGTCACCCGTCGACTTCGCCGGATCGAACGTGTTGGTGAACTGCGCCTCCAGGTCGTAGCCGTAGCGGAGATTCTTTCCTCCGGAGTTGCTGTCGGCGCCGGTACAGGCGGTCAGAACCACCAGCCCGACCACCACCGCGCGCCCGGCCCACGACTTCCACGATCCGTGCTGGTGCACGACCATGTCGAACCCCCTCGCCGGCACCCCCCGGCACCGTCAATGCACTGTATGACGCCAGCGTCAGGTCCGCACGGCTCTTCCGCTCCCGTCTTCCGCTCTTGGCCCTGACGGGCCGGGCCGCTCGGGCCCCGGCCGACACCACGCAGCCGGTCCCAGACGTGCGAGTCGGTCCACCACGGTGTCGGCCTCTCGTGTACTCAGAGCAGGTGGTCGGCGATGTCGTCGAAGCTGGTGCTGGGGCCCTCGTGGACCACCCGGCCGTGGTTGAGCACGGCCACCGTGTCGGCGATCGCGAGCGCGTGGCCCACGTACTGCTCCACGAGAAGGATCGCGGTCCCGGCGTCACGGATCGCGCCCAGGTGTCCGTACACCTCGTCGATCACGATCGGTGCCAGGCCCAACGACAGTTCGTCGGCCACCAGCAGCTTGGGCTCGGTCACCAACACGCGGGCCAGCGAGAGCATCCGCTGCTCACCGCCCGACAGCGTGCCGGCGATCTGTTTCGATCGCTCGCCGAGGCGGGGGAACAGCTCGTACGCGCGCGCCAGCGCCGCCGAGACTCCCGACCGTCCCAGTTCGCGCCGGAAGCTCAACTCGAGGTTCTCCTTCACGCTGAGCGAAGCGAACACCGACCGACCCTCGGGCGCGTGGACCACTCCGAGCCGCGCGATCTCGTACGGCTTCATGGCATCGATGCGGGTCGCTCCGAACCGCACCTCGCCCGCGGTCGGGCGCACCAATCCGGTGACGACGCGCGCCACGGTGGTCTTGCCTGCGCCATTGGCCCCGAGGAGTGCCGTCACCGAGCCGGGATTGACGCGGAGCGAGACGTCGAACAGCGAACGGAACGGTCCGTAGCCCGCGTCGACGTTGCGGAGTTCGAGGAGCGGCGCGCCGGCCTCCGGGCCAGACGGGGGCATCGTCGGCACCGCGCTGGTCATACGGAACCTCCGAGATACGCCTTGCGCACCTCGTCGGAGCCCAACACCTGTGCGGTGGGTCCGGTCGCGATGAGCGTCCCGAAATCGAGCACGTAGAGCCGCTCGACAAAGGTACGAACGAACTCGACATCGTGTTCCACGAGGAGCACCGCGGTCCCCCGGTCGGCCTGCACCGCACGCAGCGTGCTCGCCAGTGCCTCGGTCTCGGTCGCGTCCAATCCCGACGAGGGTTCGTCGAGTAACAACATCTTCGGTTCCAGCATGAGGGCTCGCCCGACCTCGACCAGCCGCCCTCGTCCGAGTGAGAGCGACTCGATCGGGGCATCGGCCACGGCCGCCAACCCAAGCAGCGCCAGTGTGGCCTCGGCGCGGGTCTGCTCGTCGGCCGACGGCGCCGAACGGTTGATCACGTCCTTCCAGAAGCGACCCGTCCCGAGTCGCGCTCGCTCCGCGACCAGCAGGTGTTCCCGCACGGTCAATCCCGAGAACAGTTCGATGCGTTGGAACGTCCGGCCGATTCCCAGCCGCGCTCGGCGGTAGATCGGGAACCTCGTGATGTCGCGACCGTCGAACTCGACCTCGCCTTCCTCGGGCCGGAGGAGGCCGAGCAGGCAGTTGAAGAATGTGGTCTTTCCGGCACCATTGGGCCCGATGAGGCCGACCGACTCGCCGGCATTGACGTCGAGACTCACGCCGTCGAGCGCGGTGATGCCCGAGAACCGTTTGGTGATTCCGCGCGCGTCCAGCAGCGGCATCAGGACGACACCCCCGACCGTGGGGCATCTGCACCGATCGGCGCGCTGCGCCAGCGCGCCGGCAGCCGGCGTTCGACCGCGGCCAGCGACTTGCGCTTCTGGAACTCGAGGACACCCTCCGGGTGGCGGGCATAGGTGATGGCCCCGAGGCCGAACAACACGAACTGGTAGCCGGCATCGATTCCGATGAGTTTCAGGATCTCGGGCACCAGCGCGAACCCGATACCCGCGTTGATCGCCCCTTCGACGGTCCGCGGCATGAGGGTGACGACAAGCACCACGAAGAACAGGCTGTAGACGTAGCTGAAGTCGAGCGACGTCGCGATGTGCTTCTGGGTCGCGAGCAACCCACCGCCGAGGCCCGCGAGCCCGGCCGAGACCGCGAATGCGAGGATGCGGATCCGGGTCGGGTTGATGCCGATGGCCTGGGCGGCGGTCTCACTCCCCCGCAATGCGTCGAGATACCGACCGGTCGTGCCCCGACGTATGAGGATGACGAAGACCGAGGCCATCACCAACACGACGATGCACAAGGCCAGGAAGGCCCGGTCGTCGACGAACCCGATCGGGCGCGGCACGCGCACCGGCCGGCCACCTCCGCTCACCCAGCCGAGGGGCACAACGACCAACTCGAAGACCAAGGCGAAGGCCAGTGTCCCCAACGACAGGAAGATGCCACCGAGTCGCAGGAGTGGAATCGCGATCAGCGCGCCGACGATCGCGGCCACGAGCGCGCCGATGAAGAGCGTGGGCAACACCCCGAGGCCGAATACGGAAACGACTTGCGCGGTCGCGAACGCGCCGACTCCGGCGAAGGTCGCCTGACACAGCGAGATCTGTCCGGCCATCCCGGTGATGACCGTGATCGACAGGAAGATGATCGAGTAGATGGTGGCCGTGGTGAGAACCGTGACCCACTTGGCGTTGAACGTCGTCATCGCCAGGGTGAACACGACACTGAACACCATCACGGCGAAGATCCGCGTGCCGAGTGTGAGGAACCGGCTTCGTGATAGCGCGACCGGCTGGTCGGGCGGCGGATCGACCCCACTGAGCGGATCCTTGCTCTGCGTTGCGGATCGCAGGCCCGGCCAGAACAGCAGGAGGAGGAACAGCGCCGCGAAGGGCAAGGTCGGGCGGATCTGGCGCGCCAACACACTCGACGGCGGGAGGTACCCGGCGGCGAGCTGCTGGGCAATGCCGAGCAACAGGCCACCGAGCAGCGCCATCGGGATACTCGTGAGCCGGGCGAACGCCGCCGCCGCGATCGCCGCGATGAGCAGCGTGTTGAAGTTCGCCGGTGCGAGCGACGCGTACAACGGAGCCAGCAACACTCCGGCGAGGCCCGCGAACAGACTCGACAGCACCCACGAGAATCTCGACACGCGGTCGGCATTGACGCCGGCGAGTTCGGTCATTCGGGGACTCTCGACGACTGCCCGCATGCGCAGCCCGATCGGCGCGAACCGGAACAGCGCACCTAGCACGACCACCGCGATCACGGTGCAAGCGATGATCGCCATTTCCTTGCCATCGAGGACGTAGTCGCTGAATCGGTAGAGCGCGTTGTCGTCCCACCAGATGCCGAGAACGCCGAACGTCGAGCCGGTACCCATCTGGATCTGCACGAACTGCGGTACCGCGACGAGCAGACCCAATGATGCGACCAATTTGGCGATCGGCGACGCGGTGCGAAGATGCCGGAAGATCAACATTTCGACGATCAGTCCGAGCAACGGCGAGATCACCAGAACGACGAGTACCAGCGACAGCACCCGCGGCATGTCGTGGCGAACGCGCAGAACGTAGAAGATGTTCGCCGCGACGAACGCCTGCGCGCCGAACGCCAGATTGAACACGCCACTGGTCTTGTAGGTGAGCACGAGACCCACCGCCACGAGCGCGAACACACAGCCGAGCGGTATCCCCTGGACGACGTAGGTGATGAACTCCGTCATGGATCTGGTTGCAGGCGCCGGACGAGTCGACTACTCGTTGGTCGGGGGCGTCGTGATGCTCTGGCCCTCTTTGAAGCACAGGAACGGCTTGCCCGGCTTCGCGAAGGTCGGCACGAACTTCGAACCGACCACCTTCACGTAGGCCGTGCAGGACTGCGGGTTGCGCGTACGCGTGTGCTGCTCGGTCCAATCAATCCCGTGCAGCAGTCCGCCCGCCGTGTCCTTGGTCAACGTGTTCAGCGCATCGACCACCTTCTTCTGCGTGAAGTTCGGTCCCGCACCTTTCAGGCCCTCGACCAGCATGGCTCCGTTCATCCAGCCGTAGGTCGTGTACTCGTTCGGTGGGTCGCCCTGCTTGTCCATCCACTTCAGGTACTCGGTCAGTCCGGCCGGCTGGGGCTTGGTCTCGAAGGGCACGAACGGCACCCGGACGATCGCGTCCTGGAAGAACTCACTGTTCGCCTTCATGAACTCCTGGTCGTACCCGTTGGGAAAGTATTGGATCGCATCCAGATTCTGCGCCCGCGACTCCTTGGCAATCGCCAGCACGGCGTTGCCGTCCATGCAGGTCGTGACCAGATCGACACCGGCGTCCTTCATCTGGCGCACGTCGACGCTGTAATCGGTGTCTCCGAAACCGTGCGCGTCCGAGCGGTAGCCGACCTTGGCGGTCTTGTACTTCTCGAACGACTTCACGATGCCGTCGCCGCACTGCTTCGAGTTGTCGGTGTTGCCGTACGTGAGGATCCCGATGGTCTTCTTGTCCAGCTGCTTCGCGATCCAGGGCAGCTCGATGCCGTCACAACCGATACACAGTGCGCCGGAGTTCCCGAACAGGTTCGGCTTGTTCCAGTCCTCGTTGATGTTCCAACCGAAGCTCGGGATGCCCGCCTTCTCCAACTCGGTCGCGCCGCTGAAATCGAAGATGGTGGCCAGGCCCGCGGCCGCGAAGACGTTGTCTTCGGTGAGCAGACCCTGGACCTCCTTGAGGTTGTTGGCGATCTGGTCGTCGCGTTCGCTCACCAGTTCGAGCTTGCGGCCGTAGATGCCGCCCTCGCTGTTGACCATGGCGAAGTAGGCCTTGACACCCTTGAACATGTCGCCGTACGGCGCGTTCAACGGGTTGGATACCGACGCGACCCCGCCCACGCGGATGGTGTCCTTGGTGACACCAGGTTGGTCGACGGTGGGCGTGTCACCGCCCGTCTTCTTGTCCGCCTTGGCCGGCGACGACGATTCGTTGCTGCACGCAGCGGCAACCATCGCCAACGACACCAACGTCACCACCAGGCGACGACCACCACGACCACGCATCACGTACCCCCCGAGGAACCGAAGACGAGTCAGTGACCTGACTCTAACGTCAGTCTTTGCCGGTCCGCGGTGAGCGCCGAAAAATCATCCGCTTCCGGCATAGCGCTCACCTCGTCGTTCACCCCAACCGCGTCGGGAAGGCTGCGAGCCGGAGCGGCTTCCAGATGACAAACTGCGAGGTCTATGGGAACCCTCGTGCTGCTTCATGCCCACCCCGACGACGAAGCAATCGCGACGGGAGGCACGATGGCGCGCGCCGCCGCGGAAGGTCACCGCGTCGTGCTCGTGTGCGCGACCCGGGGCGAACTCGGCGAGGTCGCCGATGGATTCCTCGAAGACGGCGAGACGCTGGCCGACCGGCGCGTCGTCGAGGTGCACGCCGCCGCCGAGATCCTCGGCGCGGCGCGAGTTGCCTTTCTCGACTATCGCGATTCCGGCATGGAAGGTGAGCCGACCGCGACCGACCCCGAGTGTTTCGCCATGGCCGACGTCGAGGAAGCCGCGGCCCGACTCGCGACGATCCTGGTCGAAGAAGCGGCCGAGGCGCTGACCATCTACGACGAGCGCGGCAACTACGGACACCCGGACCACATTCAGGTTCATCACGTCGGGATCCGCGCCGCCGAACTCGCCGGCACTCCCCGGGTCTACGAAGCGACGGTCAATCGTGATCATTTCCTGGCCCTGATGGCCGAACGGTCGGAGGAGATCGCGGCGATCGACGGCGCCCCGGACCCGGACGAGATGGATCTCGGGATGCCGGCCGAGGTGATCACCACCACCGTCGACGTCCGCGAGTTCGTCGATCGCAAGCGGGCCGCGATGGCCGCCCACGCCAGCCAGATCACCGCGGAGTCGTTCTTCATGAAGATGCCCGAGGAAGCTTTTGTTGCGGCCTTCGGCCAGGAGTGGTTCATCCGCCGCGGACCGGAACGGGCGAGCGTCGAAAACACCCTGTTCCCTCCAGACTGACCACCGACACCACTAGCTTCAGGCCGTCCCCACCTGGAGGTCTTCGTTCGTGCGTATCTCTCGTCTATCCGCCGTCACCCTGGCCCTGACCCTGAGCGCGTTGGTCGGTTGCTCGTCGTCGACGAGTGCTTCCAACCCGTCGTCGGACACGAAGGCATCCACCGACGGTGGACGACCGGTCGCGGTCTACGCGGAGCCGGGCCCCTACGCCGCGGGCGTCACCACCCTCACGATCGGCGACCGCCAGGCCGAGGTCTGGTACCCCGTGGCGAGGGCGGCCACGAAGGGCGCGACGCGCGACGTCTACGAGATCGCGAAGTGGCTCCCCCAAGGGTTACAGGACTTGGTCGCCAGCAAGGGCGTCAAGGCGCCGTTCGAGACCGACGCGTTCCGTGATGTCACTGCCTCGACCAAGGGGCCATTCTCCACCGTCGTGTTCGCCCACGGATTCGGCGGGTATCGCGACCAGTCGACCTTCCTGACGACCCACCTCGCGAGTTGGGGGTTCGTGGTCGCGTCGCCCGACTTCCTCGAGCGGGGCCTCGGCGCGCAACTCGGTGCCCCGCCCACCACAACCCGCACCGAAGCCGACGTCATCGACGCGACGTTGGCCGTCCTGCGCGCCGAGAGCGCGAAGTCCGACACCGTGCTCGCCGGGTCGGTCGATCCGAAGGCGAAGATCGCGATCACCGGCCACTCGGCCGGCGGCCGGACCGCGATCACCTACGGAGCGAACCCCGACGTGATCACCTACATCCCACTGGCCGGAGCGGCCGGAGCGTTCCGGGACCAGCCGGCCGCCACCGCACCCAGTGGGAAGTCCTCGCTGTACGTTGCCGGCGCGAACGACACCGTGATCCCGCCCACCGGCATCGAGGCGTTCTTCGAGACCGTTCCGGCTCCGAAACGCCTGGCCGTCATCGACGGGGTGGGCCACCTCAACGCGATGAGCGACATCTGCGAGATCGGGGCGGGCGGGGGCGGCGTGGTGAAGCTCGCCCAGGACGCGGGGCTGCCGGTACCGGAGAACCTCGCCAGGCTCGGCACGGATGGCTGCTTCGCGCCGAACTCCCCCTCCAAGAACGTGTGGCCGGTCACCCGTCACTTCGAAGTCGCGCAACTCCGGTGGGCCTTCGGCATCGACAAGCAGCCTGTCGGCCTCCAACCCTCGATCGTGAAGGCGTTCCTGCCGACCAAGGTCACCTACACCATCGACCTCGGGAAGTAGCCGCGCCGCCGGCCGGCCTTCCTCGTCAGTTCAGGAAAAGGCGCTCCAACTGATCGGCAAGGTCTTCGGGAAAGAACGCTTCGTCGGTAGCCCGGAGTTCGTCGATCGACCACCAGCGATGACCACGAATCGTGGCCGACTCCGTTTCGGTCCACCCGGCTGATGACGGTTCGAAGTTCGCAGTACCTACCAGGAAGAACCACTCCTCTTGGTCGTACTCTTCGCCTTCGAAGTCCCATGCGAAACGACGCGTGAAGACGACGGGTCCTGGATCGCCGATCGTGAGACCAGTCTCCTCGTAGGTCTCGCGGATGGCAGCCGCTTGCGGTGTCTCACCACGCTCGATGCCACCGCCCACCGCAAACCACCAAGGCGAAATATCGGGTTTGGTGCGATCGACGCCGCAGAACAGCAGGACGCGGTGCTCCTCGTCGACGAGGAGCACCTTCGAACTACGTCTCGTCGTGCGCACGAAGCCATTCTCGTCGGCGGCCGCACATTCGGGCGCCATCGGGTCTGACGACCGCAGTTTGTAGCGATGATCCGGCTCGCGAGGGTTGGAGCTTGACGGCGTCGAGCTGCACGAGGAGTGGAACGTCCCAGTCGGCTCCGGAACTTCAAGGAACGATCGCTTCCTCGGCCCGCCGGAGAATCTCGTCGACGGTCTCCTCGGGGGACTGCTCGGAGGTATCGAGCCAAAGCCCGAGGTCAGATCGCGTCGATGCGACGTGCTGGTCGTTGATCGCCGGGGTGAACTCACCGCGGTAGGCAACTTTGCCGCGAGTTCGTCGTCGCTCTGCATCGCGCGCTTCGACGATGCCAACGCTCGGTCGCAATACGACGAGGTGTCGGGGCCGCGCTTGGATTCGGCCGAGCCAGTGCTCGACGTCAGCTCCGTAGATGTTGTCCTGGACGACCGCGGTAAAACCTGCCGATGCGTACTGGTCGGCGACGGTGGACGAGAGGCGATACCGGAGATCCAGAAGTCTGCGCGCCTCGACCTCATCGGGATCGCCCACGTGGACCCATCCCGTGACCGCCCATCGGTAGAACTGGCCACCGCGCACGTGAACACCGTGTTCGTGTCGCCGCGCGAGAAGGTCAGCGACGGTGGACTTTCCGGAAGCCTGTGCGCCCGTGATCAACCAAGTCGGAGCCATCTCAACAGCATTGCTGACAGCGTGTCACCGTCCGCAGCGATTGTGAGGCGCGCCGCCACGTCTCCCTCCTGGCGATCAGCGACACTCAGGGCGGCGGCACTGTCACCGGCAGGGAAAGGCGGCGCGGATCGCTGCAGCGAGTGATGCGTGTTCGTGTTCTGACATGTCCAGATATCCGCACGTCTCGACCATCAGGGCTTGATATTGCTGCTCGGCGTAGGGCGTACCGGGCGGCAGTGGGACGACAGCGCGTAGGGCGCATCCGATCCGGTACACCAGGTCCTGTAACTCGAGGTACTCGTCAGTGTCGAGATCGTCGATCAGGGATCGCCGGTGCGCCAGCGGAGCGACGAGGGCGTAGCCGAGCACTGTGGGGTAGCGGTTGAGAAACGCAATCGCGGTGTCGTCACGCCAGATCTCGCCGTGAGCGAACTCGTGCGTACCGTCGACGATCTTGCAGATGAAGCATTCACCGTCGCGGGCGTGTTGCTCGTACTTCTCGACGTCGAGCATCCGGCGGCCGAAGTGTGTCGTCACCCCGTCATCGTGCCAGCCACGAAGCGAGGGCTGCGCGCGGCAAAACTCTGTTGTATGGCCGAGACGCACTTCGACGACTGGATCGCTCGTCACTATCGGGAGTTGTGGCCGGAAGTGTTCAAACCCGCGTTACTCGACGCACCCGTCGCCGTTCTCGCGGAGCTGGCTGGGTCCGGGCGAGCACTCGAGTTCGGGGTGGGCACCGGACGTATTGCGGTGCCGCTCAACGCCGAGGGTGTTCCGGTCCATGGCATCGAACTGTCGACGCCGATGATCGACGAACTGCGCCGCCAACCTGGCGCGTCAGCCGTCGAGGTGACCCTCGGCGACTTCGCGACCGTGACCGTGGACGGGAGCTGCCGCGTTGTGTATCTGCTCAGGAACACGGTCACGAACCTCACCACTCAGGCCGAGCAAGTCGCGTGCTTCCGCAACGCCGCTCGTCACCTCGAACCCAGTGGCTACTTCGTCATCGAGAACTACATCCCCGAACTACGCCGGCTGCCGCCGGGCGAAACGAAGATGACGTTCATCGCGACACCGACCCACGTCGGCGTTGAGGAGTACGACCACGCGCACCAAATCGGGACCTCACGTCACTGGTGGGTGATCGACGGGGAACTGAAGACCTTCTCGTCGGATCACCGGTACGTATGGCCGTCGGAACTGGACCTGATGGCATCGATCGCGGGGATGACGCTGCAGGAACGCTGGGACGACTGGTATCGAGCGCCATTCACCAGCGAAAGCCGCAGCCACATCTCCATCTGGCAGAAGCACGCCTAGAGCCGGCGGTAGGTGACCCTCGGGGGCGCACCGGGATGCGCGTTGCGCTAGCTCGATAGGAACGCGGCGATGCTTCGGGCGAACTCGTCTGGGGCTTCAACGTGTGGGAAGTGGCCGACGCCGGGAATCACGACGAGCCGCGCCCCGGGGATCAGTTCATTGAGGCGTTTCGAGCACTCGAGCGGTATGTCGTCATGTGCTCCGTGGATGATGAGGGTCGGTGCGGTGATCGTGCGCAGCTCGGGCCGGAAGTCGAAGTCCTCTGGGAAGGTGGCCCAGACGCGTGCGAGGGCGGCGGCGACGTGGTCGGGCCATTCGTTGGGCATCGCACCCGGATCTGATCGCAATCGTTCGACGCCGGCGGGGTTGGCCATCTGCAGTCTGGCGGATGCTCGCCGTTGTGCGCGCGCCTCATCGGCCGTCTTTGCGGGAGGCATTGTGCTTGCGTTTCCATATCGCCGAGGACGCGCCGGGAGCTTGCGAGCATCTTCTGCGGATGCGGGTGGGGGGCAGGCCAGGATCAGCCGGTCGACGCGTTCAGGGTGTCGTGCGGTGTACAGCGCGGCTACCAGCGCGGGATAGGACCACGCGAAGAGCGAGAAACGTTCGAAGCCCACGGCTTCGCGCACGTCATCGATGTCGTCGATTTCGACCGGTTGTCCGACTGCTTGCTCAGCGAGCATCGCGTCAGATCGCCCACGGTTCCGGATATCGAAGAACGCGACCCGTCGGTTCGCGAAATGCGCCTCGAAGTCAGCTTCGTTGCCGGTGCCGGGAACGATGAGGGCTTCGGTTCCGGAGCCGATGATCGACACGTGCAGGCGGACACCGTCGCGGGTTCTGACACCACGATCCTCGACCATCCGGATCCCCCTCAGCGACGACCGGTCTCCGAGTCTTGCCGCAGAGTGAGACGGTGTTCATAACGTTGTGAGCTGATTTCTCGTCGGCGGCCGACGGTAGGAGCGCTACGCCCAGCTTGAAGCGGATCAGGCCCCCGGTTGGGAACGCCGCCGGCGACCCCACCTTGTCACCGCCACGCGGAAGCGCACCGACCGGTCCGAGCTCCACGGCGCGGGAGGCGCGAGCACGAGCCCGGCGAGGGTGACGAGCACGACGTCGTAGTTGACGCGCCACCCGGCGAAGTCGCGCCACGCCTGATCGCGGTCGGCCTTCACCGGGACGCCGGCCGCCGCCAGCTCATCGCAGACCTGCTCCCATTCGTCGCGACCAACCGAGATCGGATCGTCGGGCTGGGGATCGGTCGGACTGGGGATGTTGAAGAACCCGCCGATGGCCCGCAGCGCGGTGAGGCCCGAGCGCACGCAGAGCCCGGCCATCGGCTGGAACGGCACATCGACCGTGCTGTTGATCAGCGCGGCGGTGTCGAGCATCGCGCCCGCCGCAGTGATCCACGACCGATCCGACGTCGGCGACCGGAAGAAGCTGAGTAGCGGCAGCGACGTGTGGGTCTCCTCCAATTCCGCGAACCACTCTTGCGCGCGTTCCCAGAGGTCGTCGAGGTCCTCGAGCCGACCGATCCGATGCGCCCGGGTGAGAAGTTCGACGGGTCGGGCCGGTGTCCCCGCCCTTGCCGCCATGTACGCGACGAGGACCTCGCGACGCGAGAACGCGCTGTACAGCGTGGGGAGATACGCAATCAGTAGAGCGACGAGCCCGAGACCGAACGCGGCAGCACCGAAGGCCACGATCACCCCGATCGTGGTAGGCGGCCGATCGAAACCCAGCGTGAACAACGAGGAGCCCGCCGTCGTGAGTGCGTCGGTGAACCCGTCACCGTCGACCGCGAGGAAGATCATCGTGAACGCACCCATGAGCATCGCGAGCCACACGGTGACGAACGCGAGCAACACCATGGGCGAGTACATCGCCATCACCCGGTCGCCGTGCTCGTACGTGCGGCAGAACCGTAATCGCAGATCGAACACCGCGCGTACACCGACGGCGATGAGGCGGGTCAGTCGCACCACCGCCCCGCGTGGCAACACAAAGGTCCGCACGGCCGCGTCGACGACCATCACGATCAGAGCGAGGCCGCCGACCCACAACAGCACATCGCGAACCAGGCCCATCAACTATCCCTCGTCGTCCGTATGAGGCCGAGCTCGGCCTCGCTTGATGTCGGACCGGCGCTGTTTGGATCGCAGCCGGTCCTCGCGCGCGCCGCGAGTCGGCTTCGTCGCCCGCCGGGGCGGATCGACTCGGAGCCCGGCACGGAGCTTGTGCACCAACCGGTCGAGCGCGACCTCGCGGTTGCGGGATTGGGACCGACTGTCGGCGGCGACGGCCCGCACGACCGGACCCAATCGGGCGGTGAGCTGGGACCGCTGCCAGGCCGAGAGCGAGGTGCAATGGCGCAAATCGAGGATCACCTCGACTCGAGTGTCGGAGGTGTTCGCGTGTTGGCCACCCGGTCCACCGGAGCGACTCACACGCCAGATCAGATCGGCCGGGTCGATCGCCGCATTCGAGGTGAGTCGGATCCACGAGCCAGCCATTGCTCGCGAAAGGTAGCGGGGATGACCACACACCTCGAAGGAATCCGGCAAGGATGTTTGACAACCACGACTGCACTTCCTACGTTGCGGGACTTCACCGCCGTCGGGCATGATCCGGCCGCGGTTCATCGGTAGTCATATACAACGTGTCGGCGCTTGAGGGTCGACTCATCGGGGGGAAACGTGCGAGAGACCACACGAGCGCGCCGCAAGGTGCCCGTCTTCATTGCTCTGCTCATGGTGCTGGCGCTGGCCATCGCGGCATGCGGCGGAAGCTCGGGTAGCAGCGGCAGCCCCGGCGACAACACCGACACGCCGAGCGAGACCGACGGTGGCAAGCCGGTCTACGGCGGCACGATCACCTACAGCCTCGAGGCCAAGACCACCGCGTTCTGCCCACCGGCTGGTCAATGGGCGATTTCGGCCATCGTGGCCGCCAGCTCCCTGTACGACACGCTGACCCGGCCGACCGATGACCCCGACGTGTTTGCGCCCTACCTGGCGAAGTCGGTCGAGCCCAACGCCGACTCCTCGGAGTGGACCATCGAGCTGCGCGAGGGCGTCAAGTTCCACGACGGCAGCGACGTCAACGCCGATGCCGTGAAGCAGAACATCGAGGCCTGGCGCAAGGGCATCCTGCTCAACTTCGTCTTCAAGAACATCGCCTCGGTCGACGTCACCGGACCGCTCACGGTCGTGGTCAAGACCACGGTGCCATGGGTCGGGTTCCCGGCGTTCCTCTACACCACCGGCCGGGCGGCGATCGCCGCTCCGGCCCAGCTCAACGCGGGCGACGGCTGCAACACGCTCCTCGTCGGTTCCGGGCCGTTCAAGCTCAAGAGCTTCGACCCGACCACCGGCGACCTCGCCGTGGTCAAGAACGAGAACTACTGGCGCGAGGGTCTCCCCTACCTCGACGGCATCAACTTCAAGCCCAACGAGGAGAGCAGCTCCCGCATCACCGGCATCCAGGGTGGCGACATCGACATCACCATGAGCAGTGGCGGCAAGGACCTGAACCAGATCAAGTCGTCGGCACCGAGCGCGACGATCGTCGCCGAGCCCAACGGCCGGATGGAGATCTCCCACACACTGATCAACGTCGAGCGTCCGCCGCTCAATGACATCGACGCTCGCCGGGCCGTTGCCCTGGCCGTCGACCGCAACCGGCTGAACGACTTGGCCAACGACGGCACCAGCCGCCTTGCCGATCAAGTCTTCGACACCGACGTGACGGGCTACCTGCCCAACCTGAAGTACCCGAAGCAGGACATCGCGGCGGCGAAGAAGCTCGTCGAGAAGGTCAAGGCCAAGAACGGTGGCCAGTTCACCTTCGAGATCCAGTCGACCTTCGACCAGTCGACCCAGACCCTCTTCAAGGAAGTCAAGCGGCAGTTGGCCGTGGTGGGCGTGACCGTCAACCTGCCCAAGGCGGTCGACCAGGCCACCATTATCAGCAAGGCCATCGGTGGTGGCGTCGACAGCTTCGGCTGGCGCAACTACCCGGGCCAGGACCCGGACACGCTCTACGTCTGGTTCTACAAAGACTCGGTGGTGAACTTCAACCACCTCGACGACCCGGTCATCAACAAGGCGCTTGACGACGGCCGTTCGGAATCCGACCCGGCCGCCCGGAAGAAGGCCTACGAGACCTTCAACAAGCAGATGACCGACCAGGTGTACAACTTCTGGACCTGGTACACCGAGTGGTTCATTGCGACCCAGCCCAACATCCACGGCGTGGTCGGACCGAACCTGCCCGACGAGAACGGAGAGGTCGGATCGGTGAAGCCCGTTCCGATGCTCGGTGGCATCCACCAGACCGTCGGGCTCTGGAAGTCGAAGTAACTCGGAAGGATTGACGGACACGAGTCGGACGTAACGGGAGGAGCACTATGAGAACTCTGCTCTTGAAATTCGTCCGGCTCGTGTTCGTCGTCTTCATCGTCACGTTCCTGTCGTTCTCCATGCTCAAGTTGCAGGAGAGCACCTCGGGGTCCGACATCGTCGACAAGGTGGCCCCGTTCGGGAGCCCGGAAGCGAAGGCCAAGCTCCGGGCCTCGCTCCATCTCAACGACCCCTTCCTGGTGCAGTACGGCCGCTGGTTGGGCGACTTCGTGGTCCTCGACTTCGGCTTGAAGTACACGGGCCAAGGCGACAGTGCGGCCTCGGGAACCCCGGTGAGCGAGATCGTCAAGAAGAAGCTGCCGGTCTCACTGGAGCTGATGTTCTACGCGCAGGTCCTCGCCCTCTTGTTCGCGCTCCCCCTCGGGATCCTCACCGCGTACCGCAACGGCACGCTGTTCGACAAGGGCACGAACATCCTGATGTTCGCGATGTTGGCGATGCCCGCGTTCCTCGCAGCCCTGTTGCTCCAGATCGGGGCCGCCAACAATCCGGTCTGGGGCTTACCCACGCAGTACATCGGCGTCGGCGACTTCCCCCTCAACCCGTTCAGCAGCGCCAACTGGGAGCAGATGCTGCTCCCGACGATCAGCCTCGCGATCGCGCAGATCGCGGTCTACATGCGCCTGCTCCGCTCCGACATGATCGCGACCCTCCAAGAGGACTTCATCACGACCGCGAAGGCCAAGGGGATCCCTGCACGCCGGGTCCTGCTGCGTCACGCCTTCCGCCCGTCGAGCCTCACGTTGTTGACCGTCGCTGGCCTCAACGTCGGCGCTCTGATCAGTGGCGCCATCATCGTCGAACAGATCTTCAACCTCCCCGGGATCGGTGACGAACTCGTCCGGTCGATTCTGGGGACCCAGGTCGTGGAGACCCAAGCCCTCATCGCGATCATCGCGGTGATCTACGTGCTCGTGAACTTCTTCGTTGATTTGCTCTACACCGTCCTCGACCCGCGGATTCGCCATGCCCGAGCAATCGCCTGACGCCGGGCACGATCTCGTCACGGCCCTGGCCGCCGACGAGACCGCGCTCTACACACCACCCGATTCGGTCGCGACCAGATTCGCGGCGATCGAGTCCGACCCGGGGGCCGGCAAGGTCAGGAAGAAGGGCATCGGCATCGGCGGATGGCTGGCCGTCGCGTGGCTCGCCATGCTCGTGGTCGTCGCCATCGCCGGCATGGTGACCAATCAGAACATCCCATTCCTCCACGACCCGAAGGCCGATGCGGGCGGCCTCCGGGTGTCGCCGTTCACCGAGACGACCTACTCCTTGAAGGACGGCACCCAGGAGACCAGCATGGCGATCCTGGGGACCGACAGCGGTGGCCAGGACATGCTCGCGCTCGTGGCCAACGGCACCAGCGCCTCGATGCGCATCGGCGTCTTCTCGGTCGCGATCGGCTTCATCTTCGGCGGACTCTTCGGGGTGCTCGCCGGCTACTTCAAAGGCCGGATCGGGGCGGTCCTCGGTTCGATGACCGACATCTTCCTGGCGTTCCCCCCGCTGGTCCTCGCGATCTCCATCGTCACCTTCATGGGGAACTCGGTTCCGTGGGTCACCATGGCCCTGGCCATCGTGTCGATCCCGGTCATTGCCCGTATCGCCCGTGCGTCCACCTTGTCGTGGGCGGAACGTGAGTTCGTCACCGCCGCCCGAGCCCAGGGCGCGAAGCACGGTCGGGTGATGTGGAAGGAACTCGTCCCCAACGTGTTGCCGGCGATGCTCTCGATCGCGCTCCTCGGAGTGGCGGTGGTCATCGTGGCCGAGGCCGGCCTGGCCATCGTGGGTGCCGGCGTCAACCCCGACACCATCACCTGGGGCTCGATCATCAACGCCGGTCGCCAAGACATCAAGGACGCACCGCACATCGTGTTGATCCCCTCGTTCGTCATCTTCATCACCGTCATGGCCCTCAACTACCTCGGCGACGCGCTCCGAGCGAAGTTCGACGTACGGGAGAGCGCCCTGTGAGCCCCCGCCGTCGGCGTTCTCATGCTGGAGCCGAACGGTTCGAGGCGGCACCGCTCGACGGGCCGCTCCTCGACGTTCGCGACCTCCGCACGGCCTTCAAGACGGCTCGCGGTCTGGCCCGGGCGGTCGACGGCGTCACGTTCACGCTCGAACGCGGTCGCACGATCGGGATCGTCGGTGAGTCGGGCTCGGGGAAATCGGTGCTGTCGCGCAGCATCATGGGTCTGCTCCCCCGCAACAACGTCGTGCGATCGGGCGAGGCCCTCTTCGAAGGCAACGACCTCGTGCAGGCCTCGGATTCGCAACTCCGTTCGCTGTGGGGCGCGCAGATGGCGATGGTGTTCCAGGACCCGATGACATCGCTGAACCCGGTCATGAAGATCGGGAATCAGATCACCGAAGTGCTGCGCCAGCACCTCGATATCACCAAGGACTACGCCAACGAGCTCGCGCTCGCGTTGCTGGAGTCGGTCGGGATCCCGGAGGCCGAACGACGCCTGAACGAGTACCCACACCAGATGTCGGGCGGTATGCGCCAGCGGGTCGTCATCGCGATGGCGATTGCCTGTGGCCCCAAGCTGCTCTTCGCCGACGAGCCCACCACCGCGCTCGACGTGACCGTCCAGGCCCAGATCCTCGATCTGCTCCAGGAGCAACAGCGCGAACGGTTCATGGCCATGATCCTCGTCACCCACGACCTCGGCGTCGTGGCGAACCGAGCGGACGACATTGCGGTGATGTACGCCGGACGCGTTGTCGAGACCGCGCCGACCCGCACGCTCTTCCGCGCAATGTCGCACCCCTACACCGAAGCGTTGATGCGGTCGATCCCCAAGCTCGGCGCACCGAGCCACTCGAAGCTCACCGCGATCGGCGGACGTCCGCCCGACATCATCAATCCACCGCCGGGATGCAAGTTTTCGCCTCGTTGTCCCTACGCACAAGACAAGTGCCGCAACGAAGAGCCACCGCTCGTCGAAGCTGCCGAGGGTGGCCACGCGTTCCGATGCTGGATCCCAGTCGGCACGCCCGAGAGCCGGGCCGCGCTCGAAGCCAACCAACAGGCCGGGCTCGAATCAGCCGTGGCCATGGGAGTGTCCTGATGGCCGGCAGCGGTACTGCCCACCTACGCGGCGCCGACGAAGCGATGCTGCGTATCGAGGATCTCGTCGTCGAGTTCCCGGTCGGTCGCAGTGGGCTCAAGGTGCACGCGGTCTCGAAGGTGAGCCTCGATGTTCTCCCCGGTGAGACACTCGGCATCGTCGGCGAGTCCGGCTGTGGGAAATCCACCATGGGCAAGGCCGTGATGCAGCTCGTCAAGGCCGGGAGCGGCTCGGTCACCTTCGACGGGAAAGACCTGACCACGCTGTCCGGCGCGTTGCTGCGCGAGACCCGGCCCAAACTGCAAATGATCTTTCAGGACCCGATCTCGTCGCTGAACCCTCGGCGCCGGGTGCGCGACATCGTGAGTGAAGGTCTCGACATCTGGAAGATCGGCGACAAGGAGTCTCGGGTCGCCCGGGTCAACGAGGTGCTCGACACCGTCGGGATCGACCCGGCCGTCGCCGGGCCCAAGCGGCCGCACGAGTTCTCCGGCGGTCAGTGTCAGCGCATCTCGATCGCCCGGGCCGTTGCGACCGAGCCGAAGCTGATCATCTGCGACGAGCCGGTCTCGGCGCTCGACGTCTCCGTGCAGGCCCAGATCCTCAACCTCCTCGAAGAGATGAAGCAGCGCTACGGCCTGACGCTGATCTTCATCGCCCACGACCTCGCCGTGGTCAAGAACGTCAGCGACAAAGTCGCGGTGCTCTACCTCGGCAAGCTGTGCGAGTTCGCCGACCCCGACACGCTCTACGCCAACCCGGCTCATCCGTACACCGCGGCGTTGCTCAGCGCGATCCCCGAACCCGATCCCGATGCGGCCACCGGTGCACGCGCGGGCGTGGGCGGCGAAATCCCATCGCCGCTGTCACCGCCCTCCGGCTGTCGGTTCCGGACCCGCTGCCCGGCGGTGACCGACATCTGCAGCTCGGACGAGCCCCTGATGCGCGAAGTCCGACCCGGTCACTTCGTTGCCTGCCACCACCCGCTCGGTGACATCACCGTCGCCCCACCGGTCGCCGCGGCCGCAGTACCCGCGGCTGCATCTGCGGTCGAGACGGCCCCGCCGCCCATCGTCGCGCCGGTTCCCCCGGTCGCCGAGGCACCTGCTCCCCCACCGGTTCCACCGGTGCCAGTCCCTCCGGTTGCGGTCACGCCCCCGGCCGATCCCTGGCTGAGCCCAGCACCGGTCGCCGCCGCAGCCGTCGCGCCTCTCACCCAGGTCGACTGGACGCCGGAACCGCCGGCACCGCCGGTCGTGGAACCCGTACCGGAACCCGCAGCGGCGACGCCGCCACCCCCACCCGTTTCGGCGCCACCCCCACCCGTTTCGGCGCCAGCCCCACCCGTTGCGGCGCCACCCAGCCCGCCCGAGGCCGCCGATGAGCCCGTCGGTGAGGCGCCCGAACCACCCGCACCGACACTGCCGGACTCTGCGTCGCTCGACACGCTGCTGCCGAAACGCAGCCGCGGTGGATCGATCAAGCCGAACTAGACGCAGCCGGGCCCGCGGCAATCGCTCCGAGGTCGACCGACCGATCCACGACCACCGCGTCGAGGAACCGGCGGTCGTGGCTCACCAGCACCAGCGTGCCCGAGTAGTGCCCCAACGCCCGTTCGATCTGCTCGATGGCGGCGAGGTCGAGGTGATTCGTCGGTTCGTCGAGCACGAGACAGTTCACACCGGAGGCCATGAGCGCGGCGAGCTGCGCCCGGGTGCGCTCCCCTGCCGACAACGCGTGGCCCGCCCGGCGCACCGCCTCAGCACCGAGCCCGAACTTGGCGAGCAACGATCGGGCATCGCTCAGGTCCAAACCGGACGCCGGGATGAACTCATCGAGCAGGGCCTCGGAGCCCCCGAAGCGAGCCCGCGCTTGATCGAGGGAACCAACCGTCACCCCGGGTCCCATCCAACGAGTACCCGCCGCGACGGGGAGCTCGCCGAGGAGCGCGCGCACCAACGTCGTCTTGCCACAGCCGTTCGGACCGAGGATCGAGATCCGTTCCCCCCAGCCGATCTCGAGGTCCAGTGGGCCGAGCCGGAAGGTACCCCGTTCGATGGTCGCGTGGTCGAGGCGCACGACGACGTCGCCACTGCGCCCGGTCGGCGCCAGATCGAGACGCAGCTCCCAGCCCTCCCATGGCTTCTCCACGACGTCGAGTCGCTCGATCGCCCGTTCGGTCGCCCGGGCCTTCGCGGCCTGCTTCTCGCTGCGTGCGGTCTTGAACGCTCGGATGTTCTTGTCGGGGTCGGCCACGCGTTTGGCCCGTGACTTCCCTTGCTCGGACCACCCGCGTTGGGTGTCGGCGCGCGCAGTCAGCGCGTCTCGCTGGACGGTGTAGGCGGCATGGCGCTCATAGCCTTGCCGACGCGCGAGATCACGGGCCGCGACGAAGTCGGACCAACCGCCCGCGAACTCGCGCCCTCGATGCGACTCCTCCTCGATCTCGAGAATTCGATGGACCGTCGCGTCGAGGAACGCCCGGTCGTGGGAGACGACGACAACCGCGGCGGGCGTGGAGGTAACGAATCGTTCGAGCTGGTCCAAGCCCGCGAAGTCCAGGTTGTTGGTGGGTTCATCGAGCAACAGGACGTCGAATCGGCTGAGCAAGATGGCGGCCAGTGCTGCCCGTGCGAACTGGCCGCCGCTCAATGCCACCATCTCGACGTCGAGTCGATCGCGGGGTAGACCCAACTGACCGCAGACGAGACCAACGCGCGCGTCGAAGTCGTCGCCACCGAGGGCGAGGAACGCGTCGAGCGCATCGGAGTACTCGTCGACGACCGAGGCATCAGTTGCCAATTGCTCGGTCAGGCGATCGAGTGCACGGTTCGCCGCTTGAAGACCAGTGCGGCGGGCGAGATACCCCCTGAGGGTTTCGCCCGATCGAGCGTCGGGCTCCTGGGGCAGGAGTCCGACGCGGGTCGATGCCGGCGCCCGCTCGACGGACCCCGCGTCGGCCGCCGTCTCCCCGGCCAGGACCCGCAGCAACGTCGACTTCCCGATGCCGTTCGGCCCGACGATACCGAGCCGGTGGCCGGCCGCGATCGACAACGAGATGTTGTCGAGCACGACCGCCCCACCCAACGAGACGGACACCGAACGAGCAGTCAGCACCCACCCGACGCTAGCGACACCAGCGGAAGCCAAGAGGCTGCGCCAAGACACCCGACCCGGCCCTATGACCCCCGACACCGTGGCGCAGCCGTGGCCCGAGCGGCCCGGCCCGCCAGGGCCAAGAGCGGAAGAGACGTCAATTCGGCGAAGGCTCCAGCGCCCACTCGAGGACTTCGGTGACATCGTCGGCGAGGTGGAAGGTCATGACCTCCCGCACCGACTCGGGCACGTCGTCCAGGTCGGGACCGTTGCGCTTGGGCAGGATGACCGTGGTCAACCCGGCCCGTTGCGCCGCGAGCACCTTCTGCTTGACGCCGCCGATGGGCAGCACCCGACCCTGGAGCGTGACCTCACCGGTCATGCCCACATCACCGCGCACGGGGCGATTCGTCAGTTGCGACACCATCGCCGTCGTCATGGTCACACCCGCAGACGGACCGTCCTTGGGCACCGCGCCGGCGGGCACGTGGACGTGGAACCGGCGCGTCTTGAGCCGCTCGGCGTCGACACCGAGCGCGTCAGCATTGGCGGTCACGTAGGAGAGCGCGATGTGCGCCGACTCCTTCATGACATCACCCAGTTGGCCGGTGAGTTGTAGCCCAGGTTCGCCGTCGAGGGCGGTGGCTTCGACGAACAGCACGTCGCCACCCACACCCGTCACCGCGAGACCGGTCGCGACTCCGGGCGCGGCGGTCCGATCCGCGATCTCCTCGGCCTGAAACTTCGGCCGACCGAGATGTTCACGCACCAACGCGTCGTCGACCACGATCGGCTCAGCGTCGTTGCTCACCGCAACTCCGGCTGCGACCTTGCGCAGCAATCGACCGATCTCGCGTTCCAGGGAGCGCACGCCGGCCTCCCGGGTGTACCCCGTGACGACGGTGCGGATGGCGTCCTCGTCGAGCACGACCTCGCCGGGGTTCAGCCCGTTGCGGTCGAGTTGCCGCGCGACCAGGTGATCCCGGGCGATCACGACCTTCTCGGCCTCGGTGTACCCGTCGAGTCGCACCACTTCCATGCGATCGAGCAGTGGGCCGGGGATCGTGTCGGCCACGTTGCCGGTCGCGAGGAACAGCACTCCGGATAGGTCGAGGTCGATATCGAGGTAGTGGTCACGGAACGTGTGGTTCTGCGCCGGGTCCAGCACCTCGAGCAGTGCGGCCGACGGGTCGCCCCGCCAATCGGCACCGAGCTTGTCGACTTCGTCGAGCAGGATCACCGGGTTCATCGTTCCGGCTTCCTTGAGCGCCCGGGCGATCCGACCCGGCAGCGCGCCGACGTAGGTCCGGCGGTGACCTCGGATCTCGGCCTCGTCGCGCACGCCACCCAAGGCGACCCGCACGAACTTCCGACCGGTCGCACGCGCGACCGACTCACCGAGTGAGGTCTTCCCCACACCCGGCGGACCGACGAGGGCGAGGATCAGACCGTGACCGCGTTGACGGGTGTTCTCGTCGCGTTCGTCGAACCCGCGCTCGGCGCGCAACTTGCGCACCGCGAGGTACTCGACGATGCGGTCCTTGACGTCATCGAGCCCCGTGTGGTCGGCGTCGAGCACGGCGCGCGCCTCCGCGACGTCGAGCGTCTCGTCGGAACGAACCCCCCACGGGAGGTCGAGCACGGTATCGAGCCACGTTCGGATCCACCCGTGCTCCGGGTTCTGGGCACCGGTGCGCTCGAGCTTGTCGACCTCACGGGCGATGGTGGCGCGCACGTCGTCATCGACGGTCAGCGCCGCGAGTCGGGTGCGGTACTCGTCGACGCCGTCGCCTTCGTCGTCATCGCCCAGCTCCTTGCGGATGGCCTGGAGTTGCTGACGCAAGATGAACTCACGCTGGTTCCGCTCCATGCCGTCGGTGACCTCGTGCCGGATGCGCTCGTGGAGCTGGTGTTCGGCCAGCAAGTCCCGGGCGAAACCGAGCGCGAGTTCCACCCGTCGCTCCGGGTCGGTCGCTTCCAGGAGTTCGATCTTTCGCTCACTCGGCAGATCGCTCCACGACCCGAATCCGTCGGCGAGTGCCGCCGGGTCGCTGGTCGTACGGAGCAGCTCGGGCAGACGGCGAGACCGCCGGGCCTCGGCGAGCACGGTCAGGACCCCGCGCAGCTCTTTGCCAAGTTCGGTCGCAGCCGTCGAGGCTGGAGGGTCGACGAGTTCGACGGTCTCGACCCAGAGGCTCGCTCCGGTTCCGGCCACGCCGGCACCGAGTTGGGCTCGGTGGAGACCGCGCAGGATCGCCGCAAACACCCCGTTGGGCAGTTCACCCGATTCCTCCACTTTGGCCACGGTGCCGACGCGGGCGTAGACCCCGTCGATCCGGGGCACGAGCAGTACGCGGCCGTCGCCGTCGACGGCACTGGCAACGGCGGCCTTGGCCTCGTCGCTGTCGAGCGTGAGGGTGATCACCGTCGCCGGGAGGACCACCCCTGCAGTCAGGGGCAGGACCGGAAGAGCAAGCGTGTCGAGTTCGGCCATCGGGGGCTCCGATCAGAGTTGAAGGTGAAGCACTCAACTCCGGATCGGGCCCATCTATTCCCGAGGTTTCCGGTCAGGTTTCCCCACCGCGACTTTTTGTCTGTGGGGTTGGGAATACCCCCACGCGGAGACAAAAAGTGCGGCGAACTATGGGAGCTGGGCTTCGATGGCGCTCACCAGGTTCGGGTCCTCGGGGGTGACCGTGGGGCTGAATCGACCGACGATCTCGCCCGCGGGGCTCAGCAGGAACTTCTCGAAGTTCCACCGGATGTCACCGGTGTGCCCGTCGGCGACGTCGGCCGCCTGGTTCAACTCCGTGTACAGCGGGTCCTGCTGCTCACCGTTGACGTCGATCTTGGCGAAGAGCGGGAAGGTCACGCCGTAGTTGACCGAGCAGAACTCCTGGATCTCGTCGGCGGAGCCCGGCTCCTGCTCGAGGAACTGGTTGCACGGGAACCCGAGGACGGTGAAGCCGCGATCGGCGTAGGTGTCCTGGAGCTTCTGGAGACCTTCGTACTGAGGTGTGAGGCCACACTTGGAGGCCACGTTGACGACGAGCGCCGCCTTGCCCTGGTAGTCGGCCAGCGAGGCATCGCTGCCGTTCAATGCCTTCACGGGGTGGTCATAGATCGCCATGGGGGAACTCCTGGGCCGGGGACGGACCGGCGAGCATACAAGCGGGGCGTCCCTACCGTTCTTGCGTCAATAACCCCCTCGATCCGCGGGGTTATTGACGCAAGTTGGTGGGTCAGGACGGGCTGATCATGTCGCCCGGGCGGACAACGCGGTCGAAGTCCTCGGCTGAGATGGTGCCGAGGGCCATCGCCGCCTCCCGCAAGGTCGTGCCCTCGTGGTGGGCCTTCTTGGCGATCGCCGCGGCCTGGTCGTACCCGATCACCGGGTTCAGCGCGGTGACGACCATCAAGGATTCCTCCACGTACTGCGCGATCTGAGGGAGGTTCGGTTCGAGACCTTCCACACAGAACTCACGGAAGTTCCGGCACGCGTCGGTGAGCAGATCGACCGAGTGCAGGAAGTTGAAGATCATCACCGGCTTGAACACGTTGAGTTCGAAGTTGCCCTGGGAGCCGGCGACACCGACCGCGGTGTCGTTCGCGAACACCTGAATGCAACACATGGTGAGTGCCTCGGACTGCGTCGGGTTCACCTTGCCCGGCATGATCGAGCTCCCCGGCTCGTTCTCGGGCAGGAGCAACTCGCCGAGCCCGGCGCGTGGTCCGGAGCCGAGCCACCGGAGGTCGTTGGCGACCTTCATGAGACTCACCGCGAGCGTCTTGACCGCGCCGTGGGCGTAGACGAGGTCATCGTGCGCGGCCAGCGCGGCGAACTTGTTCTCGGCCGAGACGAACGGGAGATTGGTGAGGTCCGCGATCACTGCGGCCGCCCGCACCGCGAACTCCGGATGGGTATTGAGGCCGGTGCCGACTGCGGTCCCGCCGATGGCGAGGCCGTAGAGACCGCTCACGCTCTCCTCGAGTCGACCGAGGTCGGCATCGAGTTGCGCGACGTAGCCGGAGAATTCTTGACCGAGGGTCAGCGGCACCGCGTCCTGCAGGTGGGTGCGACCGATCTTCACGATGTCGGCAAACTCGGTGGCCTTCGCGTCGAGCGCGTCGCGCAGCGACCGCACCGACGGGATCAGCCGTTGCAGTACCTCCTCGACGGCGGCGATGTTCATCGCGGTCGGGAACGTGTCGTTCGACGATTGCGACATGTTCACGTGGTCGTTCGGGTGAACCGGGTTCTTCGAACCCAACTCGCCACCGGCGAGCTCGATGGCCCGGTTGGAGATGACCTCGTTGACGTTCATGTTCGTCTGCGTCCCCGAACCGGTCTGCCAGACGTAGAGCGGGAAGTGATCATCAAGGGTTCCCGCGATCACTTCGTCGGCCGCGGTGACAATCCCGGCGCAGATCGGTTCGGGCATCTTGCCGAGATCACGGTTGACCATCGCGGCGGCCTTCTTCAGTACCGCCATCGCCCGGATGACCGCGGACGGCATCCGATCGTTCGCCACCGAGAAGTGATGCAGCGACCGCTCGGTCTGTGCGCCCCAATACCGGTCGCGAGCGACCAGGATCGGACCCATGCTGTCGGTCTCGACCCGCTGCGTATCCGTCGGCTCCATGGTTCCCTCTCGCGGCTGAAATCTCGGCGCCGGGACGGTACCGCGGGCTCCCCTACCGATCGAGAACCGCGACCACCTCGACGTGACTGGTGTGCGGGAAGAGATCGACCGGGGTGGCCCGGGTCAAGCCAAACCCGGCCTCACCCAGGAGGCGCACGTCCCGGCCCAGCGAGGCCGCATCGCAGGCCACCAGGATCACCCTGCTGGCGTCGGTCGCGTCGATGTGGCTCACCACGTCGGCCCCGAGGCCGGCCCGGCTGGGGTCGGCGATCACGACGTCGGCCGGGATCGCGTCCCAACGACTGATATCGGCCCGGTCGACCTTCACGTCGTCGGACGCGAGGTTGTGCTTCGCGTCGCGGACCGCGGCAGGGTTGCCCTCGACTGCGATCACCTTCCGACCCTTCTTGGCAATCGTTCCGGCAAAGAGTCCGACCCCGGCGTAGAGATCGACGACGGTCTCCGCCTCGTCGGGCACGGCGTCCTTGACCAACTGCGCGAGCGCGTCGGCCCCGTCGGCCCGCGTCTGGAAGAACGACGTCGCTGAGATCCGCCACCGGCGACCCGCCGCCTCCTCCGCGAACATCGCGGTCTTGCCGGCCTCGATGTCGTCGGCGCCGATCATCACGACATCGTCGGGCAGGGAGAGATAGCGCGTGGTCGGAAACGCGATCACCATGCGTTCACCGGTTCGGGTCCCACACCGGATCTCGGCCTCCTTCACCGCGTCGAACTGCGCGTCGGCCAGCAACGACTCGATGAGCGGATGCGCGACCAGGCACGAATCGATGAGGACGGGATCGTGGGAATATGCCTTCCGGAACGCAGGACGACCCTTGACCATCAGCACTCGTACCGAGGTGCGGAAGTGGGCGTCGGCCAACGCGACCGATTCGGCGACGAGACCCTCGGCGGAGTCGCCGATCTTGCCGAGCCGGGCCAGTGCGTCGACCACGATGTCCCGCCGCAGGCGCCGTTGCGCCCCAGACTCGATGTACTGCCAGTCGCAGCCACCACAACCGGTGGCCACGTGCGGGCACGGCGGGGTGACCCGATCCGGAGACGGGTCGAGCACTTCGACGATCCGGCCGCGGGCGAACGTCTTCTTCGCATTGTGGATCTCGACCCGGACCCGTTCGCCGGGGATACCGCCTTCGACGAGGACAACCCGACCGTCGGCGTCACGCGCCAACGCCTCGCCACCCGCGACGACCTTGTCCGGGACCAGTTCGATGTTGGCACTCATCGGGCCAACGGCTTGTACTTGATGCGGTGGGGTTGATCGGCTTCGGCGCCAAGACGCTTGTGGCGGTCGACCTCGTAGTCGGAAAAGTTGCCCTCGAACCAGCGCACCTCGGAGTTGCCCTCGAAGGCGAGCACGTGAGTCGCGATGCGGTCGAGGAACCACCGGTCGTGGCTGATGACCACCGCACACCCGGCGAAGGCGAGCAATGCATCCTCGAGCGCGCGCATGGTGTCGACGTCGAGGTCGTTCGTCGGTTCGTCGAGGAGCAACACGTTGCCGCCCTGGGTGAGCACCTTCGCGAGGTGCAGCCGGTTGCGCTCACCACCAGACAGTTTCCCGACGGTCTGCTGCTGATCCGAGCCCTTGAAGTTGAAGCCGGCCACGTACGCCCGGGAGTGGATCTCGCGTCCACCGACCACGATGTGATCGGCGCCACCTGTGATCTCCTCGAACACGGTCTTCTCCGCGTCGAGTGAATCGCGACTCTGGTCCACGTACGCGAGTTCGACGGTCGACCCGACGCGCAGGGTGCCGGAGTCGGGTGCGTCGATCGGATCGGGATCACCCTTGGCGGCGGCGGCGATCATCATCTTGAAGAGCGTCGTCTTGCCCGCGCCGTTGGGGCCGATCACGCCGACGATGCCACCGCGCGGCAGCGTGAACGACAAGTCCTCGATCAGAAGCCGATCGCCGAAGCCCTTGCTCACCGACTCGGCCTCGACCACGACGTCACCGAGACGCGGACCGGGCGGGATCGAGATGACGAGCTGCTCGGCGCGATCGTCCGCGCCTTCGGCCTCGGCCACGAGCGCGTCGTACGCGTTCAGGCGAGCCTTGCCCTTGGCCTGCCGAGCACGCGGGGCGAGGCGGATCCACTCCAGCTCGCGAGCCAGCGTGCGCTGGCGGGCTTTGTCGGACTTCTCTTCCTGGGCGAGGCGCGCTTCCTTCTGCTCCAGCCACGACGAGTAGTTGCCCTCCCACGGGATGCCCTTGCCGCGGTCGAGTTCGAGGATCCAGCCCGCGACGTTGTCGAGGAAGTACCGGTCGTGGGTCACCGCGACGACAGTCCCGTGGTACTCACCGAGAAAGCGTTCCAACCACGCGACCGATTCCGCGTCGAGGTGGTTGGTGGGTTCGTCGAGCAGCAACAGGTCCGGACGCGAGAGCAGCAGGCGACAGAGCGCAACTCGCCGACGTTCACCCCCGGAGAGCACGTCGACGTTGGCGTCGCCGGCGGGCAGGCGCAGCGCGTCCATCGCGATGTCGATCGTGCGCTTGAGATCCCATGCCCCCGCGGCCTCGATCTCCTTTTCGAGCTGGGCCTGTTGGGTGCCGAGCTTGTCGTAGTCGGCGTCGGGATCGGACCACCCCGCGAGGACCTCGTCGTAGCGTTCGAGCAGCGTGGCGGTCTCGCCCACACCGTCCATCACGTTGCCGAGCACATCCTTGGCGCCGTCGAGCTGGGGCTCCTGATGCAACATGCCGACCGTGAAGCCCTGAGTGAGGCGCGCTTCGCCCGAGAAACCGTCGTCCTCGCCGGCCATGATGCGCAGCAGACTCGACTTTCCGGCACCGTTCGAACCGAGAACGCCGATCTTGGCGCCGGGGTAGAAAGACAGGTTGATGTTCTCGAGGACTTGCCGATCCGGTGGGTGAAACCGGGACAAGTTGCGCATGGTGAAGATGAACTGGGCGGCCACAGGTCGACGGTAGCGTGCGCCGGGGAGAGGGTACGGAAGCAGCGGCACCCACGAAGGGGACAACGTGACCAGACCGATTGACGATCTGTCCGACCGGTACGTCGAGGACTACGCCCGCCTCCACCCGGTCGCAGCGACCTTCGACGGCATCGCCGGGCACGACGATCAACTCACCGACTACTCCCCCGACGGTGCTGCGCAAAGGGCCGAGCACGACCGCGCCACGCTGCGCACCCTCGCCCGGCTCGAACTCGATCCCGACCGGTTCGACGCGGAGCGGGACCGGGTGGCGGCCGGCGTGATGCACGAACGCCTGGAGGTCGGACTCGAACTCCACGAGCGTGGCGAACACTTGCGGTCGATCGCCGTGCTCGGCTCGGCCGTGCAGGAGGTTCGCGAAGCATTCGACATGCTCCAGACCCAGACCGAGGCCGACTGGGAGATCGTCGCCGCCCGCATGGCGCGCGTGCCCGAGTGTCTCGGGAGTCTCGAGGCCGCGTTCACCGAGGGCCGTTCGCGCGGGATCGTGGCGTCGACGCGCCAGGTGGTTGGCGCGATCGAGCAGGTCGAAGTGTGGGCCGGCACCGATGCCAACTCGACTCGGCCGTATTTCCTTGCCCTGGCCGACCGCATGGCGGCGGCGGGCATCGGCGCGTCGGGCCTGCACGCATCAGTCGAACGCCACGCCGAGCGGGCGACGGCTGCGCTCGACGCGTTCGCGCGGTACCTCACGTCCGAGTATGCGCCCGATGCCGACCCGCGCGACGCCGTCGGCGAGGAGCGCTACGCCATCGGTGCGCGCATCTTCAACGGCACCGTGCTCGACCTGGCCGAGACCTACCAGTGGGGTTGGGACGAACTGCACCGTATCGAACACGCCGTCGGCCAGGTCGCGGCGCGCATTCTGCCGAACGGCACCGTCGGCGAAGTGATCGAACTCCTCGAGACCGACCCGGCGCGCGCCATCGAAGGCCCGGAGAACCTGCGCGCGTGGCTCCAGGATCTGATGGACTCGACCATCGCCGAGATGAACGGCGTCCACTTCGACATTCCCGAACCGGTCCAGACCGTCGAGGCGATGATCGCGCCGCCGGGCGGCGCGTCGGCGATGTATTACACCGGGCCGTCGGAGGACTTCTCCCGCCCCGGTCGCACGTGGTATCCGACGATGGGCACGACCCGGTTCCCGCTGTGGGGCGAGGTGTCGATCTGTTACCACGAGGGCGTTCCCGGCCATCACCTCCAGGTCGCGCAGGTGCGCTATCTCGCCGACACGTTGACGCGGTTCCAGCGGACCCTCGCGTGGTCCTCGGGTCACGGCGAAGGGTGGGCGCTCTACGCGGAGCGCCTGATGGGTGAACTCGGCTACCTCGAGAACCCGGACTACGAACTCGGCATGCTGCGCGCCCAGGCGATGCGCGCGGTGCGCGTGATCGTCGATATCGGCATGCACCTCGAACTCGAGATCCCCGCGAACGAGTCGTACCACCCCGGTGAGCGATGGACCCCCGAGTTGGCGTTGCCCTTCGTGGTGGAACGGGCGATGTTCCCCGAGATGTTCATGCGCTCCGAGGTCGACCGGTATCTCGGGATCCCCGGTCAGGCGATCTCGTACAAGGTCGGCGAGCGGGTGTGGTTGGAAGCGCGGGCCGACGCCCGGGCCCGCCACGGTGCGGCCTTCGACCTCAAGGCCTGGCACTCCCACGCCCTCAACCTCGGCTCCATGGGTCTCGACCAGTTCCGCGCCGAGATGGCCCGCTACTGAGATCGACCACCATGTCGACCGAGAACGCCGAGCCGGTACTCCTTGCCGGAGGCAACCCCCAGATCCCGAAGGGTGACGGGAACGCGCCGGTGCAGGCGTACCTCGCGGCGATGCCCGGATGGAAACGCGAGGTCGGTCAACGGCTCGACGCACTCATCGTCGACACTGTGCCCGCCGTCGCCAAGGCCGTGAAGTGGAACTCTCCGCTCTACGGCGTCGAGGGCGACGGCTGGTTCCTCAGCCTCCGGTGCTTCACGAAGTACATCAAGGTCACGTTCTTCTGCGGCGCGTCTCTCCGTCCGCTGCCCCCGGGCGCATCCAAACAGCCGGATGTGCGGTCGCTCGACATCTTCGAGGCCGACGAGCTGGACGCAACCCAACTCTCCTATTGGTTCAGGCAGGCGAGCGAGCTGCCGGGAGAACGACTGTGACCAGACCCATGTGCGACGTATCCTTCACGCCATGTACGCCGGGCGGGGCTGGGGCAGGAAGCACGCGCGAACCACACTCATGTTCGCCGCAGTGATCGCCGTATCCGGATGCGGGAGCGGTTCACGTACGCATTCGACGTCCAAGCTCGGGTCGACCATTCGGGTTTCGACCATCGTCCGCGCAATGGAGGCGGCGAAGACCGCACGAGTCTCGTCGTTCGCGCTCATCACGAACGATAGGAACAAGCAGACCACGATCAAGTCCGTCGGCGTCATCGACTTCGATCGGCAACTCGGGGCTGAGACCTCTCGAACGATCGACGAGAAGGGCAGGGTGTCGACCAGCGAGTCCGTATCGAGTGGCGCGGACACCTACCTCAGGGGTAGCGAGGCGCCCCTACTCGGCGAGTCGGAGACCGACAAGAAATGGACCAGAACTACGATCCCATGGGGACTCCGTAATATTGGCGGGCCCGTGACTGGATGGTTGAACTACGTAACGGCCCAGCCTGGCATGCGCATCGAGCGCGTCGGCACCGAGGACATTCGCGGTGAACCCACGACCCACTACCGCATCACGTCAACAGCTTCGGTCGCTCCCAAGCTGCTCGCTCGCGGGTACACCCCTCCGATCGGTGACCAGCACCTGTGGATCGACAGCGACGCCCGCATCCGACGCGTGGTGTCCGATGACAACCTCTCGGGCGCCTACCACATCCGATCCACGTCGGACCTCTACGACTTCGGTGTGACCGTCGACGTAACACCGCCTCCTGACAACGAAGTCCTCGTCGACCACTCCTCGGACCCTCCGACCGCGTCTGGGCCATGGGAACTGGTCGCCAAGGGCCTTGCGGGGTCCGAACCATGGCACGTCATGACGATCGCCACTGAGGACGGGGTGTGCTTCTCGACCGACACCTGGACCGACCAGCCCGAGTTTGGGTACCAAGTGGCGGGCCGCAACGCCACTCGGTGCACCCAGTTCGAGAATCGCGCCCACATGTATGACGATCCGCTGTCGTTCACCCTCCAACTCTTGCCCGATGGGTCCCAGCTGTACTTCGGATCGGTCGACCCGAACGCGACCTCCCTGACGCTCCACTACGACGACGGCCAGACGGAAGACATCACACCCGTGCACGCCGCGGCCGCCTTTTCGATCACTGGCAACCACATCGTGACCAAGATCGTCCCGCACATCCCGGATAGTGATTGGACGTGCGCACTCGACACGAAGACCGTCATCTACAACTGCTCGGGTTCGTCCGACATCGACGGGTCGGCGGGCTTGGTAGCGCCCGACGAGATCCCGATCCCGACGATCGACCGCGCTTCCCCCGGGGCCTGACCCGACTGTCAACTCACGATGGGCCGGTTGGTCCAGGTGCCGTCGGGGCGGCGGAACCAGCCGCCGGCGGCGAGTGATCCCCCGTCGGCGTGGATGGTCGTACCCGTCACGAACCCCGAAAGGTCCGAGGCCAGGAAGAGCGCAACGCCGGCGATGTCGTCGCCGGTACCGAAGCGTCCGACCGGGACCCAACTCGGGATGCGCTCGGCGTCGTCCGCACCCACCCACTTCGCGTAGGGCACCTGAAGTGACTCGACGAGGTCGGGCGCGATGGCGTTGACTCGCACGCCCGAGTTGCCGAGATCGACCGCGAGACTCTTGGTGAACCCGCCGACCGCGGCCTTGAACGCGGCGTACACCGGTCGGCTCGGAATCGCCCGGAACCCTTCCACCGACGAGACGTTGACCACGCTCCCCCGGCGACGCTCGATCATCCCGTCGACGAACGCGCGGGTGCACAGCAAGACGTGGCGCAGGTTGACCGCGTAGAGCTCGTCCCACGCGTCGGATCCGTTCGCGAGGAAGTCGTTCCCCGATGTGAGGTAGTGGCCGACGTTGTTGACCAGCACGTCGACGTCGCCGGCAGCGCGCGCGAGGTCGGCCACCGCATCGGCACCGGTCACGTCGCCGACGACCGCCGAAGCCTGGCCACCCGCTGCAGCGATGGCATCCACGGTCTCGGCCGCTCGCGCCGCGTCGACCTCGGCGACGACGACCGTCGCCCCCTCGGCCGCGAAGCGTTCCGAGATCGCGCGACCGATCCCGCCTCCGCCACCCGTCACGACGGCGCGGCGGCCGTCGAGCAATCCGCCGCGCAACCGGTCGCTCACGGCGCGGGGATCGAGATCCGACCCGTCGCCAACGCCGCGGCTTCGGCCGCTTCGAGTTGTTGCTCGATGATGTTGAGCCCGCCGACCCAGAACTTCGGGTCGCCGAGATCACAGTCGACGATCTTGCCCAACTCCTCCGGCGACTTCGACCCGCCCGCCGCGAGCAACTCCAGATATGCGGGCACGAAATCGGCACCGCCCTCCTCGTACCGGCGGTACACCGACAGCGCGAGCAGTTGGCCGTACGCGTACGCGTACACGTACCCCGGGGTGCCGATGAAGTGCGGGATGTAGGACCACCACGTGCGGTAGCCCTCCGTGACCTCGACCGCATCGCCGAGCATGGCGATCTGGGTCTGCGCCCAGTGCCCGGCGAAATCGTCGGTGCTGAGTTCCCCGACGGTCCGCCGATGGGTGTGGACCTGATCCTCGAACCGGTTCATCGCGATCTGCCGGAACACGGTCGCGATCTGGCCTTCCAGGTTCTCGGCGATGAGCGCGAGGCGGGCGTTGGGCTCGGTGGTCGCTTCCATCAACCGACCGAAGGTCACGGTCTCACCGAACACCGACGCAGTCTCGGCCAGGGTGAGCGGAGTCGTCTGGTGGAAGATCCCCTGCTCCCGGGCGAGGTACGCGTGGAGACCGTGACCCATCTCGTGCGCCAGCGTCAGGACGTCGCGGCGGCTGGAGGTCCAGTTGAGCAACAGGTACGGGTGGTGTGACGGCACCGTGTAGGCGCAGAACGCGCCCGGTCGTTTGCCGGGCCGGACCGGCGCGTCGATCCACGACTCGTTGAAGAACCGTTGCGCCACGTCGGCGAGCTGCGGTGAGAACGACGCGTACGCGTCGAGCACCAGCTCGCGAGCCTCCGTCCAGCCGAACTCCGCTTCCGCGTCGGCGACGCTCGCCATGCGGTCGTAGTCGGCGAGGCGATCGACGCCGAGCAGTTGGGCCTTCAGTGCGTACCACCGTTGCGGGATGTCGTACCGGCTGACCACCGCGTCGACCAGCGCCTGGACCGATTCGTCACTCGCCTCGTTGGCGAGGTTGCGACTGGCGATCCAGCTGTCGTGCGACCGCAGTCGATCGGTCGAAGCTTTGTCGGCGAGGAGTGTGTTGAACACGAACGCACGCGTCCGCAGTCCCGGGGCGAGCCCGGCGGTCACTGCGGTCGCGGCCGCGGCCCGTTCCTCCCGATTCGGCGACTGGAGCCGGGAGAGCCCTTGTTCGAGCGCGACGGTCTCGCCGTCGAGGTCGATCGTGATCGCGGAGGTCAACTCGCTGAACAGCCGCGACCACGCGCTCGAGCCGGTGACGTCCTTGTCGGCGAGGATCTTCTCCTCGGGTTCGGTGAGTAGGTGCGGCCGGTAGCGGCGCATCGAGCGCAGGGCGTGGCCGCAGAAATCGAGTTGCGGGTCAGCCAGCACCGCGTCGGCCTGGGCGTCGGGCACGGCGGCCCATTCGAGTTCGAAGAAGATCACCCGGGTTGCGATCGCGGTCGATTCTTCTTCGACCCGCTGCATCAGCGCACCCCGCTCGGCGTCGGTCGTGTCGACGGTGAAGCGGAGTCCGGCGTAGTTGCCCGCGCGACCGAGGTGTTCCTGGAGCGTGGCGACCTTGGCCATCAGGGCCGCGAGTCCGGCCGCGTCGAGGCCGGCGACCGTCCCTCGGGCCTTCTCGATCTCGGCGGCCGCCGCGCTCGCGGCGGCGAGGTGCGCGTCGACGTCGTCGTCACCGAGGAGCGGTTCGAGGTCCCAGGCGACGTCGGAGGCGGCCAGATCAGCGTCAGTCACAGTCATGACGGTGAGGCTACGCGGCCATCAAGGCCGGCGGGATCGATACCGACGAAGATGGGGCATGGTCCGTCGCTCCCTCGCTGGCCTCGTCCTCATCAGCCTGGTGGGCTGCGCCGGCAGTGACTCGAGTGCAGGCCGATCCAAGGTGAACGAATCCAAGCCGAGCGGGTCGACAACCCTGACCGCTCCGGGACCTTCCGACCCGTACTACTCCGAGGCGGGAGCCGGCGACTACGACGTCGGCCACTACAACATCATGCTGCGGTACTCCCCCGATCAGCCCACGATCACGGCGACGACCACGATCACCGCGACCGCCAAACGCCAGCTCGCCGAGTTCCACCTCGACCTCAGCGGGCTCACAATCGATGAGATGACCGTCGACGGCAACGCGGTCGAGTTCCACCGCGCCGGCGCCGACCTGACCGTCCAACCGCGCCGGCCCATTGCGAGCGACGCGACCTTCGTCACGAAGATCCGCTACCACGGCGTACCCCACGCGATCGCCGATCCCGGCGCCGCCGCCGACGATCCCAGCGAGATCGGATGGACCCGTACCCGCGACGGTCGGGTCTACGTGGTCAGTGAACCCATCGGCGCGCGTACCTGGTTCCCGAGCAACGACCACCCGGCCGACAAGGCCACCTTCGATATCCGCGTCAACCTGCCCGACGGCGTGTTCGCCGCGTCCAACGGAACGGTCAGCTATCCCCCGGGCACACCCGGCCGATACACATGGAACTGGACGATGGCCCAACCGATGGCGACCTACCTCGCGACCGTCGTGATCGCACCGATGCGCGAGGAGGCGACCACGAGCCCGGCGGGAGTACCGATCCGCAACTTCTTTCCGCCGCGGTACTACGACGAGAGCGTGACCGACTTCGCCAAGACCGGGGCGATGATCGACTACTTCTCCACCATCTTCGGCCCGTACCCGTTCGACGCGTACGGCGCGGTCGTGCTCCGGGACGAGATCGGGTACGCGCTCGAGACCCAGACGATGTCGATCTTCGGGTCCGACATGCTCGGTACCGACAAGGAAGCGGAAGACACCGTCGCCCACGAACTCGCACATCAGTGGTTCGGCGACTCCGTGAGCATCGAGCGGTGGGCCGACATCTGGCTCAACGAGGGCTTCGCGACGTACGCGCAGTACTTGTGGGAGGACCACGTCGATCCGACGTTCGCCATCAACGAGGAGATCGCGAAGCTCCGGGCCGGGAACGAGCCGGACCTGACTCGACCGCGCGACCCGGGCGTGGAAGGACTGTTCTCCCCCGCGACCTATGAACGAGGCGCGCTGACGCTCCACGCGCTGCGGCTCACGATCGGCGATGCGAAGTTCTTCGATCTGGTGAAGGCCTGGACGGCGAAATACCGCTACGGCAACGCGACCACGGCCGACTTCATCACCCTCACGAACGAGATCGCGGGTCGGGACCTCACCGGGTTCTTCCACCGCTGGCTCGACCGAGACCAGGTGCCCCCACTCCCCAACCCATAGGCGAGTCGGTCCTCTCCGGCGTCGGCCTCTCGTCCTAGACGGTGAGGGCCTCGGGGAGGGGCTGGGAGTGGACGACCTCGAGGGTCTGGGTCGCGCGGGTGAGGGTCACGTAGAGGGTGCGCAGCCCGGCGCGGTCGGCGGGGACGAGCTGCGCTGGTTCCACCACCACGACGTGATCGAACTCGAGACCCTTCGCGTCCAGGGCGTCGAACACGCCGATACGCGCGTCGAGCGCGTCGGGGCCGTTGGACACCGCACCGACATCACTCAGCGCCGCGACGATCGCGTCCTGCACCTCCTCGGGAGCAATGACCGCCGTCGTGCCTCGACGGGTCGAGAACTCGCGGGCTGCGGTGGCCGCGGCTTCGACCACGTCGTCGACCCGCCGAAAACGCGGCTGTTCACCGGTGGCCCGCACCGAGCGCGTCGGCGGGATCTCGGGCGCGGCCACCGCCAGCAGTCGGTTCGCCAGGTCCATGATCTCGGCCGGAGTCCGGTAGTTGACGGTGAGGTCGACCCGCCGGGGCCGGTCGTAGGTGACGAGATGCGAGAGCACGTCGTCCCAGCCCGAGGCGGCACCGGGACGCGACGCCTGACCGAAGTCGCCGACCAGCGTGCACGAGCCACTGGGGCAGCGCCGCGCCAACATCCGCCACTGCATCGGTGAGAGGTCCTGCGCTTCGTCGACGAGCACATGGCCGAACGTGCGCAGCGCGGGGATACCGGTATCGGTGTTGGTGGGTTCCATGAACCGCGCCGCGAGGTCCCCGGCGGTCATGTACTTCCCGAGGCCGAGGTCGTCGACGGTGCGTGACGCGATGTCGGTCACGGCCCGATCGGTCTCGGTCCGCCGCCGGGCCCGTCGCGGACGCGCGGCCTCGACCGGGCCGCAGATCGCGTCGGCCTCGTCGACCAGCGCGGCGTCGGCGTCGGTCCACGGAACGTCCTTGACACTGGGCGAGCGGTCCCGCTCGAGGCGGCGCTGATCGTCGCGGGAGATGAGGCTGTCGGCCGCCGAACGGATCAGCGCCCGGAAGGAGAACAGGTCGTGGACCAGTTCCTGACCCGAGACCATCGGCCACATGCGTTCGAGCAAGATGCGGACTTCCGGCACCCGCCGCAACCGCCCGACGATCTCCTGCTCCCACTCCGGCGAGGGCGACTCGCCCCGGGCCAGCGCGCGGGCGACCGACGGGTCGTAGTGACCTTCGTCGTCGTCGATAGCGAGCATCTGCTGGTGAGTGCGGGCTAACGCGTTCCGATACTGGGCGACCAACCGGTCGAGGAGCATCCGTTCGACGATCGGTCGCCGTTGGTTGTGACTCCCCGGTTTCTGGCGAGTGCGGTCGATGATGCGGCGACAGTCACGTCGGCTGATCTTGAGGCGCACGCCGTCGAAGTTGAAACCGACGTCGGCGCGAGGTGTTCGCTGCCGGTCGGCCAAGGCCTTCGCCAACATCGCCGCCATCTCGACCCGGCCCTTGACCGCCGCGGTTGCCGCGTCCTCCCGGCGAAATGGTCCGAGCTGGGACTTCAACCCGGTGATCGTGGCGAGCTGGACCTCGTCCTCGCCCAGAGAGGGCAACACCTGTTCGATGTAGCGGAGGAAGACGTTGCTCGGGCCGACGAGCAGCACGCCGTTGGCGCCGAGTTGTCGACGGTGGGTGTAGAGCAGGTACGCGGCGCGATGCAACGCGACCGCGGTCTTGCCGGTGCCCGGTCCGCCCGAGACGATGAGCGCGCCCGGGAGGTCGGCGCGGACGGCCTCGTCCTGCTCGGCCTGGATGGTCGCGACGATGTCGCCCATGCGGCCGGTGCGTTCCCGTTCGAGCGCGGCAAACAACGCACCTTCGCCCATGACGGCGAGGCCGGCTTCGTTGACCGCGGCCGCGTCGAATACCTCGTCGTCGACGCCGACGACCTGACGGCCGTGCTTGGTGAGCAGATGCCGACGGCGGACCACACCCATCGGCGACACCGCGGTGGCCCGGTAGAAGGGCTCGGCGACCGGCGCGCGCCAGTCGACGACCAGCGGCGTGTGTTCGGCGTCGTCAACCCCGAGACGGCCGACATAGAAACGGTCGTCCTCGGCGAAGTCGAGCCGGCCGAAGCACAGCGGCGTGTCGCCGATGTCGAGCGCCGCGAGCCGGCGATGGGTGGTCTCGACCGCAATGTCGCGTTCGAGGCGGGCCTGATGCGTGCCGCCGCGACGGACGTCGGAATACGCCTCGGCCACCGACGACGCGGAGGTCTTCATGGCCTCCAGGCGGTCATAGACCGCGTCGAGATACGCCTGCTCGGCCACGATCTCTGGGTCTTGACGGCTGGGTGACACAAACGGCTCCGCACCACGGGGGACCGAAGATTCTAGAAGATCCGATCGAGCCCGTGTCGGGTGAGCGCCTGACGACGAAATTGTTCCACGCCCGTCTCGACCACGGCATTGTGCGCCCAGGCCATCAGCGGTCGCCCCACGGAAGCGACTCGACCCAAGACGGGGGTGCACACCTCGAGACTCGAGACCAGGCGAGCGGTCGAGCCGTATGGCGCCGACGCGATCTCGAGCCGGGCCGGACCCCGGACATCACCCGAGACCGTGGTGTCGATGAGCGCACCTGGCACGACCCGCTCGACGCGGATCTCGCACCGCAATGAGTACGGCAACGGCGCCTTCACTCGGCACCGGGCCACAACTCCCGGCCGGATGCCTTCGGCCTCGAAGTCGCGCAGCCAGACCCACCAGCGCCGGTACTCGTCGGTGCGCGTCAGCGCGGCCCACAGATCCTCGGTCGGCACCGGGAACCCCCAGGTGCGATCAAACCGAAACGGCGCCGCCATCGCATCACCCTTCCACGGGCCGACACGAGATGCACGCGGAAATCCCGGTCGGAGTCGGCAGGCCCGATCAGGCGACCGTGACCCGCAACTCGTCGAGTCCCCGGAACGGGCCGCGCTGATGCCACCGCGGCGGTCCGCCGGCGGCGCGAGCCTGCGGGAACCGCTCGACGACCGCGCCGAGCATGGCCTCGACCTCCATCCGGGCGAGCGACGCCCCGAGGCAGAAGTGCGGACCGAGGGCGAAGCTGAGCGCCGGGGGCCCGGCGCGACCCGGCTCATAGGCGTCGGGTCGGTCGTACACCTCGGGATCACGGTTCGCGGCGGCGAGGAACACCATGACCGGAGCCCCCGCGGTGACCGTCACTCCCCCGATGTCGACATCCTCGGCGGCAAATCGGGCGACGTAGTGGGTTGGGGTCGCGAGCCGGGTGATCTCCTCGATGACGGTGGTCTCGACCGGGACCTGGGGCAGGTGGCCCGCCCGCAGCAACAACGACAGTCCGTTACCGAACAGATCGCGAGTCGTCCGGTGCCCGGCGGAATACAGCGTGGCGACCAGCGACATCAGCTCCGCGTGTGAGAGGCGCTCCTCGCTCTCCCCGGTATGGACGAGCGCGCTCAGGAGGTCGTCGGCGGGTTCGGCCCGACGCCGCTCGAGTTCCGCACCGAGAATCTTGTGCATGACCTCGGCCGCGACGACGGCCGTCGCACGATCCTCGGCCGACACCGACGTGCCGAACACCGGGGTGATCGCGTCGCTCAGGGCGGTGAGCCGGTCGCGGAACTCGACCGGGACCCCCAACAACTCGGAGATCACCAGCGACGGCAACTGGTGGGCCAACCCGGCCATGAGCTCGACCGTTCCGTCGACGATCGGTAGCTCCTCGACCAGCCGCCAGGCGGTCGTCTCGACCCAGGGGCGGAGGTCCTTGACCCGCCGGGGCGTGAACGCCGAGGCCACGAGGCCACGAACCCGGGGATGGTCGGGCGGGTCGAGGAAGTTGATGCGCCTGCTCATCTCGTCGTGGAGTGCGCCGGGCGGAAGCATCGCGGCGTAGAGGAGGCCGAGGGTCCCGGTGTGGAATCGTGGATCCCGAAGCACCAACGACGCCGGTGCGTGACCGAAGACCGCCGGCCGTCCACCCGCCAGTTCGACGACCGGGCCCTGCTTCCGGAGTGCTGCGTACTTCGGGAACGGATCCGCGAGCGTCCGCAACGTCGCCGGATCGAATGGTTCGCTCATGCCCCGGAGTCTCGCACCACCACGAGCCAACCCCACTGGCGAACCGGCGCCGGTATCGCACCCCCTGGGGTGCGGAACCCGCGCTGGTTGCGCACCCCAGGGGGTGCGGAGCGCGCGTTGGTTCGGGGAGGGGGCCGGTCAGACCTCGGGCGGGGAGGTGACCGTGACGGCCGAAGCGTCGATGAGGAGGGTGCGGCCGGTGAGTTCGAGCGTGCCGTCGTCGAGGCGGCGGATGTCGAGGCCGCCGAGGTTGGGCACGGAGTGCGGCTCGGAGCCCAGCGCCTGCTCGACCACGCGGATCAAGCCCCCGTGGCTGACGATGAGCGTCGGCTCGACGACCGTCGCGGCGATGTCTCCGATCGCGGCCCAGGCCCGGTCGTGGAGCACGTCGTCGGTCTCGAAGCCGTCGGGTCGATGCCCCTCGGAGAGGAACCTCGGCCATCCGGCTTCGATCTCGGTCCGGGTCTTCCCGGTCCAGTCGCCCGCGTCGCGCTCTTCCAGCCGCGCATCGTTCGCCACCACCAGCCCGAGTTCGGACGCGACGATCGTGGCGGTCTGATGGGCGCGCTGCAGCGGCGACGACCAGATCCGGGCGATCCCGTGGTCGGCCAACCCCGCCACGGCGACCTCGGCCTGGCGCTCACCGAGCTCGGAGAGCGGCGGGTCGGCCCGGCCCTGCCAGCGACCGTCGGCATTCCAGGTCGACTGGCCGTGGCGGATCAGAAGGATCCGGGTCAATCGCGTTCCCAGGGCAGTACCGAGACCGGCTCGTCACTCGGCACCGGCGTCGCGTCGACGAGTTCGAACTCACCATTGCGGAATACAAGCGCGGTGGGCTTGCCCTCCAACGGTGGCCGCAAGCTGCCGCGTCCCGGAGCGATGTACACGCGGATCGTGCGCTTGCCACCCGACGTCGGGACGTTGACGCGGTCCGACGACGGCCACTTGACCGACGCGGGAGGGAACACCAACGACTGGTAGGCACCGAACTTCTGCTTCGTGAG
>JANLRZ010000081.1:0-40038 GCA_031362155.1 Acidimicrobiia bacterium
ATCGTGAAGCGCGGCCGGCGCGCGCTCGCCGTCGCCTGCGACGTGATGCAGCGCGATCAGCTCGAGAACGTCGTCGCGCGCACGCTCGGCGAGTTCGGGCGCGTCGACACGCTCGTCAATAATGCCGGCGGCTCGCCGCCCAAAGCCGCGCTGCGCACCAGCGAGCGCGAGTTCGAGGGCGCCTTCCGCTTCAACGTGACGACGGCGTTTCTGCTTACGCGTCTGGTCGTTCCCAAGATGGTGGAGACCGCGGGCGGCGGCGCCGTCATCAACATCTCGTCGGTTGCCGGCCGCGAGAACGCCGCGGGCTTCGTCGCTTACGGCACCGCGAAGGCGGCGCTCTCGTTCATGACCCAAGAGCTCGCCCAGGATTTCGCACCGAAAGTTCGCGTGAACGCGATCGCCGTCGGCTCGGTCGCGACCAGTGCGCTCGAAACCGTGCTCGTCGACGACGGCCTCCGGGCGCAAATGGTCGATGGCACTCCACTGAAACGCCTGGGCGAACCCGACGACATCGCGCTGTGCGCGCTCTACCTCGCTTCGCCGGCCGCGAGTTTCGTGACCGGCAAGATCATGGAGATCGACGGCGGGCTCGAAGAAGCCAACCTCGCCCTCGGGCTCCCCGACCTCTAGCCGCCACGAAAGAGACCGCTCATGCGCTGGACCGTCGCGTTCCCCATGTTCCCCCCCGACCACCTCGTGCCGATGGCACGCGCTGCCGAGGCTGCCGGCTTCGACTCGATCACGGTGCCCGACTCGGTGTTCTTTCCCGAGTCGGTCTCGGCCGACTACCCCTATTCACACGATGGCGGGCGGTTCTGGGCCCCGGAGACGCCGTTCGTAGACCCCTTCGTGGCCATCAGCGCCATGATCGCCGTCACCGAACGGATCCGCTTCCTCACCAACGTGGTCAAGCTCCCAATCCGCGACCCGTTGCTGGTGGCGAAACAGCTCTCGTCGATGGCGGTGCTCTCCCATAACCGCCTCGGGCTCGGCGTCGGTCTCTCGTGGATCCCCGAGGAGTTCGCGTGGACCCACACCGAGATGAAGACCCGGGGCAAACGCGCCAACGAGATGATCGAGATCCTCAAACTCGTGTGCGCGGGGAACGGACCCGAGTGGGTGGAGTACCACGGGAACCACTACGACTTCGACCGGCTCATGATGTCGCCGGCACCTGACCAGCCGGTGCCGATCTATGTCGGTGGCTTGTCAGAACCGGGATTCCGGCGGGCCGCCCGCCTGGCCGATGGTTGGATCTCGGTGCAGAACACCACGGCCGAGATCCTCGGTGCGATCGAGGCGCTGCGCACCTACCGCTCCGAGTACGGCCGCGAGCACCTGCCGTTCGAGATCAACGCATTGCCGACCGATGCCTTCGAGCTCGACGGGTACCACCGCCTCGCCGATGCCGGCGTGACCGAGATTCAAGCGGTGCCCTGGTACTTCTTCGGTGGCGACCCCAACGACCTGGGCGTCCAGGTCGACTCGCTGGCGAAGTTCGCCGACACGATCATGACCAAGTTCTGATTCATGACGGCCGCCTCCGACGTCGACCCCATCGAACCGCTCGCCGCCGAGCAGACCAGCTTCGACGAGGCGGTCGACGTCGTCGTCGTCGGCCTCGGCATCGCGGGCACCTGCGCGACCATCACCGCCGCCGAGACGGGCGCGTCGGTGCTGGCCCTCGAACGAGCCATGGTGCCGGGCGGGACCTCGGCGCTCTCCGGCGGTTTGATCTACCTCGGTGGCGGCACGCCGATCCAGGAAGCCTGTGGGTACCACGACACGCCCGAGAACATGGAGCGGTTCCTCCTCGCCGCCTGTGGCCCGCGGGTCGACGCCGCGAAGGTCCACGCCTACTGCGCCGAGTCAGTGGCGCACTACCACTGGCTCACCGATCACGGGGTGCCCTTCAAGGCGCAGTTCTTCCCCGAACCCAACCGCGAGCCTTTCGACGACTCCGGCCTGATCTTCTCGGGCGGCGAAGACTCGTGGCCATTCATCGACATCGCCGACCCCGTGCCACGCGGCCATCACCCCCAGTTCCCCGACACTGCGGGCGGCTTCCTCATGGACTGTCTCGGCGCGGCCCGCGCGCGTACCAGTGCGACGACGTGGAACGACGCGCGCGTCGAACAACTCGTCGTCGACCGCGCCGGCGAAGTCGTTGGCGTGGCCGCCATGGTCGACGGTGTCCGCCGGGTCGTGCGCGCCCGCCGCGGCGTCGTCCTCGCGGCCGGTGGGTTCGTGTTCAACGAACCGATGCTCGAGCGCTACTGCCCGCCCGCGCTGCGTCCGAACATCGCCTGGCGCGTCGGCCAGGCCAACGACGACGGACGGTCGATCCGCCTCGGCCAGGGCGTGGGCGCCGCGCTGCGCAACATGGACGCGGTCGAATGCGCGCTCCCGATCGGTCCGCCCCATCGGCTCGCCCGCGCGCTCCTGGTCAACGCCCGCGGCGAACGGTTCGTGAACGAAGACACGTACACGGGTCGCATCGGGATGCGCGCCCTCCTCGAACAAGGCGGCGAGATCTACATGATCGTCAGCGAGGAGATCTTCGAGGTCAACTTCGTGGGGATGCGCCTCCAGTGGGCCGCCGAGACCCCCGAGGAACTCGCACGAGACATCGGCCTTCCCGAGGCCGCCCTCGCCCACACGATCACCGAGTACAACCGGCACGCGGCGAACGGGTCCGATCCGGTCTGGCACAAACAACCCGAGTTCCTCACCCCCCTCACCGCGCCGCTGGGCGCTGTCGATCTTCGGGTCGATCGCGATGCCATCTACGCGCCGTTCACGCTCGGCGGCCTCGCCACCGACTCCGACAGCGCGGTCCTCGACGAAACCGAGAGCCCGATTCCCGGTCTCTTTGCGGCGGGTCGCGCCACGGCCGGCATCGCGGCGGGCGGGTACGTGAGCGGTATCTCGCTCGGCGACGGCAGCTTCTTCGGTCGCCGTGCCGGGCTGGGCGCGGCCGGCACATCCGAGTAATTCAGCAGAGATAGGCCATTTGGCCCTCAGGGAGGGCTGATTCGCCGCCGATATCCCAACGACATCCACGCTCGTCAGGGATCGGATCGTTGGAACTCTCGGCTCAGACCATCGCACGTGTGGCGTTCTCCCGCCGGAGACGGCCACGAACCGTGACCGCTCGCGCCGCGGCGCGGGCGTTGACCGGTTCCGAGGCGGGCCTGACCATGGTCGAACTGATGGTTGCGATCTCCATCATCGCCATCATCATGAGTGGGCTCGCCCTTTCTATTGGCGTGAGCTACAAGTCGGTCGCCCTCGCGCGCGCTCGCCAGGTCGCCGAATCCGCCGCGAACAAGCGGCTCGAAGAACTCCGAGACGTCGACTACGCCGACATGGCCCTCGACGTGCAACCCGTCCACTCCACTGATCTCGACAACCCCGACTATTGGGTCAGCGCGAGCGGCGTGAACTACGACGTGACCGGTACCGGTCAGAACGAGGTACTCATCGTCGGCGGGAGCGGGGTCCAGCACATCGAATCCCCGGTCACGATCGGAACCACCGTCGTCGACATTTACCAGTACGTCACGTGGGTGGACGATCCCGCCATTGCGGGGACCCAGAATCTCAAACGCCTGAGTGTGGTGGTGAAGTACCACACGGTCCCAACCGTCGGTGGCGCGAAGATCCTGCGGGAGTCGGTGATCTTGACCAACGGTACCGTGTCACTGGGTTCGGGCAGCGGCACCACGACGACCAGCAGCACCACGACGACGACCACCACGGTTGCCACCACGACCACCACCACGGCCACGAGCTGCGGCAGCTTCTCCATCGCGGGCAGCAGCGGCGCGTCGACCGGGTACTCAGCCAGCACCACCGTGACGATCACCATGGCACTGACCGGTTGCGGCGGATCGATCCTCGCCAACTTCTCCAACGACGGCGGCACCACCTGGGGTCCGGATGTCACCTACTCAGCCGGAAGTCCGACGTTTGCGTGGACCTTGACCGGCGGAGATGGCACCAAGACGATCTCCGGCCGCGCGCGCAGCGGGTCCTCCGGCACCCCCTGGTCCCTGACCCCGAAGACCATCGTGCTCGACACCATCAAGCCCACGACCCCGGGAAGTTTCGCCCGCACTGTCTCGTGTTCGGGGTCAACTCGGACCGTGAACCTGTCGTGGGCGGCCGCCACCGACACCTACCTCGTCGGGTACCACTTGTACCGCAGCACCGACGGTGTCACCTGGGTGCTCCTCCTCAACACCGCCGCACTCTCGGCCTCCAACACCAACAGCAAGTCTCTGACCTCGGTTCGCTACTACGTCACCGCCTACGACTCTGCCGGAAACGAATCCAATGCCTCTTCGACGATCTCCCTTGCCAAAAACCAGTGCTCCTGAGGGTCGCGCCGGTCAAGCCGGCACGACGATCATCGAGCTCACGATGGCATCAGCATTGCTGCTCGTCATCCTGCTCACGATCTTCAGCGTGCTCGACAACGCGTCGGCATCCCAGGCCTACCAGGCCGACCGCACGAAGTCGCTCGACGAAATGCGCAATGTGCTGAACAAGATGACGAAAGAGCTCCGACAGGCGACCACCATCAGCGCGGCATCGACGGCCAGCACCGTGAGCTTCTCGAGCTACATCAATGGGGTGAGCGTGCCGATCGTCTACACCGCGAGCGGCACGACGCTCACCAAGACCACCGCCGGAGGCACCGCAACCTTGCTCCGGAACCTCGCGACGACGTCGCTCTTCACGTACACCCAGGCCGATGCGACCACCGGAATCCAATGGGTGTCGATCAGCCTCGAGGTCAATCCAGCCCGGCGACCGAACACCACCCTGGTCCTCGATTCCCAGATCAACCTCCGCAACCGAACGACCGCAGAAACGAGCTCGTGATGAAACAGTTCTTCCGCACTCGAGACGAACGCGGGGTGGCTCTCGTCACCGCGATCATGGTGGGTTTCGTCGGCACCATGTTCGTCACCACGATGATGTACGTGTCGTTCCACAACCAGACCAGCTCGGCCAAGAACCGGTCATGGGGCCAATCACTTCACGTTGCGGAGTCGGGAGTCCACCAGGCCATCGCGTACCTCCAGAACAGCAGCGGAGTCGTGCCCTCCGGGACCCAGACGGGTACCACCGCGGAAGGCACCTACCAATACCGGATCACCGCCCTGACCCGGAACCGTTATCAGGTCGATGTCGTCGGCAGCGTCGGGACCGCGTCGACCACGCAATCAAGCCGTCGAATCCGGGTCACGATGGCGCCACCGATCTCGTTCAAGTACGCGCTGTTCTCCCTCTCGGATATCACCACCAAGAACAACAACACCGTGTGCGGTGACGTCTGGGCCAACACCTACGTCGAGGTCTACAACGGCGACTCCGTGCTCGCATCAACCGATCCGAGCTGCCCGGCGGGCGGCACCGGGGGCAGCGGCAATGTCGCGGCCGCAACGTCCTACATTTCGATGAGCAACAACTCCACCATCGCCGGCGACGCCTGGTCCGGTGGCTACGACTCGAGCAACTACGGGATCTCGATGGGCGGCGGAGCACGGGTCCTCGGCAACGCCAAGGCATCGTCGTCGACCCCTGCCTGTGCCGACGATCCCGGCAACACCAAATACAAGATCGGCTCGAGTGGGAACGTCAGCGGTGCCGCGACCGCGTGGGGCACGATCACCTCGACCGTGACCGGCACCAAGCTGCAGAACACCTGCACGCCGGCGCCCGCGACCAAGACCATCCCGACCTACACGTTCAACGCGGCCAACTACCCCGCGGGCACGATGCACCAGTACACGTTCCCGGCCGACTACGCGGCGTTCAACACCTACATCGCCGCCAACAAGAACAACCTCTCCGGCACCTTCTACATCACGGGTGGCGGATCGGCGTATCCCGTCTCCCTCGACGGTACGACGGTCACGGGCGACCTCACGGTGATCGCCACGGCGTCGCCCATCGACATGACCAGTGGCGGCATGGGTGCGAGCGGCTCCACCGACAAGGTGGTCGTGCTCGCCTCGTGGTACGCGGCACCGGCCTCAGGCTGCACCACGACGGGCGGGAACCCGGCCGACTGTGCGGTCGGGTTCAAGAACAACTTCGACATGAACTCGGGAAGTTTGTCGGCCGACGACAACACCGCCGTGCTGATCTACGCACCCAACGGACCGGTCGCCTTCAAGAACAACGCCGAATTCCACGGCGCGATCTTTGCCAATAACGTTCAGATCAAGAACAACATGAACGTCGCGTACGACGACCGGATCGATCAGATCGTCGGCTTCGGCAACGCAACGCTCGACATCGAGAACTGGGAAGAGTGCGACCCCGGCGCGGTCACCACGAGTAGCTGCGGGTAGGAACTACTTCCCCATCGGCAGCGAATCGGCCGGATCTCGACCGTCGGTTCGTGGCGCTTCGGGCCCGAGCTCCTCCGGCGACGGCACGTACCCCGCGACTCGGTCGATGAGCCGGTGCGCACTCGACAACATGCCCCGATGATCCTCGTGATGACGGTGCCGAGCCAGCCACGCGGTGAGGAGCGCGCCGGCCGCGAACGCGACCAGCGGGACCAACACGCCGAGGAGATCGCCGAACACCTGTGAGGCGAGATGGCCCGACGACGACACGATCGCCGACCACCCGCGCTCCAGGACCGTGCCGACGGTCCACGCACTGATCCCGGCCAAGAGCGCGACCCCGGCCGCGGCCAGCGGGCGACGGAGCACCGCCATCGGCGTGGCACTCACCGCGATCAGTCGGCGACGCTTCCAGAGCCCCACGGCCAAGATCAACGCGCTGATCCCGACGCCGAGCGGGGCACCCGCGATCAGGAGCGACCGGAAGGTCCCCGTCGACCCGAAGCCGATCAGTTCGATGTGAGCCGGATCCCGTCGATCGAACCGAATCGGGACCCGGCGGGTGACCCACTTGGACTCGTCGATCAACGAGGTTGTCGCGACGTGGACCCGGCCGCCGCGATCGATGAACCGCACCCGGGCTTCGAGGGTCCCGGCCGCGCGCACGCCGATGACCGTCCCGTCCGTGCGTTGCCAGTGCGTGGAGGACTCCGACCGCCAGGCCATCGTGGAACGAGCGACCCGCGAAACGCCGGTCATCGTGTAGGGAACTCCGATCACGAGGAGCGCGACGACGGCCATGAGCGGAAGGATCCGCAACGGGTCGCGCGCGACGACCCACGCGTGGTGCGCGCACCGACGGCCCCAGGCCGCGCTGCGCTCCACCAGGTCGACGATCCGGTCCATCACACTCCCGTGCCATCGGCGCCGTCGGCACCGATCTGATCCCCACACCTTGACAGGATCGAGACCCCGACCGTGGGTCAGCCGCGACAATTCCCACCGGGCCAGCCCATGATTCGCGTCGGCAACGCAACCGAAACCGAGCCCGCGGGCCATCGAACACGGGTTCTGGTGTACCCTGAGGCGGTCACCCCGACTTAGCGGGGACCGCTTCTGGCCCGGGCACTGCCCCGACCCTCTGGTCGCCTCCTCTGAGCCCATCTCGAGGAGTTCGATGTCTACCGGTTCCACCACCCTTCCGTTGCCCGCGCGCGCTCATACCGTTGAAGCCGACCACGCGGAGCATCCGACCCGGCCCCGAACCACGACCGCAAACGCCATCGTGTACTGCGAAGCCAACTTCGGGGCCATGGACGGCAAGACCGCGAACGGCCTCGTGCGCCACTCGGAGAAGTACGCCATCCGTTCCATCGTCGACAGCACCCAGGCGGGTGCCGACGCCGGGGTCGCGCTCGGCGAGGCGGCGAACGGCATCCCGATTCATGCCAGCGTCGCCGCGGCCATCGGTGCACTGGGGTATGTCCCCGACTTCTTCATCTTCGGAATGGCCCCGTCGAGCGGCGTCCTCTCGCCGGTGGAACGCGACGTGGTCCTCGACGCGATTGCCCGCGGCATGAACGTCGTCAACGGGCTCCACGAGTTCCTCAACGACGATCCGGAGTTCGCCGCCGCCGCCGTGCTTCACGACGTCGAGATCCTCGACGTCCGGCGGCCGCGCGACAAGAAGGACCTGCAAATGTTCAGCGGCCGCATCGCGTCGGTCACGTGTCCGCGTATTGCAGTGCTCGGCACCGATGGGGCCATCGGGAAACGCACCACCGCGACGATCCTGACCCAGGCATTGAACGACCGCGGGATCAAGGCGCTGTTGGTCGGGACCGGCCAGACCGGCCTGATCCAAGGTGCCCGCTACGGCGTGGCGCTCGACGCGATCCCCTGTCAGTTCTGTTCGGGCGAGATGGAGCGAGCGATCGTCGAAGCCTTCGACGCCGAGCACCCCGACGTGATCATCGTCGAGGGACAGGGCGCACTGAGCCACCCCGCCTACCTCACGTCGAGCTTCATCCTTCGGGGCGCGCAGCCCCAAGCGGTCATCCTGCAACACGCGCCCGCTCGTGAGGTCCTCGGCGACTTTCCCGCCGTGGCCATGCCGACGCCACCGAGCGAGATCAACCTCATCGAGACCTTTGCGACCACGAAGGTGATCGGGCTGACCATCAACCACGAGCACATGACCGATGCCGACGTCACCGCCGCCATCGAGGGCTACGAAGCCGACCTGGGCATTCCGGCCACCGACGCGTTGACGCGGTCGCCGGATCGCCTGGTGGCCATGGTCACCGACGCATTCCCCGCGCTGCGCGAGCGGCTCACCGCACCGACACCGTGAGCGCACCGAGGTTGGACATCAACCTCGATCACCTCCGCCACAACGCCGCGGCACTCGTTTCCCGGCTCGCACGATCCGGGATCTCGGTCACGGCGGTCACCAAGGCGACCCTCGGATCCGTTCCCGTCGCCCACGCGTTCCTGGCCGGGGGTGTCACCGCGCTCGGGGACTCCCGGATCGAGAACCTCGAACACATGCGCGGCGCGGGCATCGACGCCCCGATGGTGCTCATTCGCTCACCCATGCTCAGCCAATGTGACCGGGTCGTGGCCCACGCCGACATCAGCCTCAACACCGAGGTCGACGTGCTGGATCGACTCTCCGATGCCGCCGTGCGAGCAGGACGGGTGCACCGGGTCGTCCTCATGGTCGAACTCGGTGACCTGCGCGAAGGAATCATGCCGGCCGACCTGCCCGCCATCGCGGCGCACGCGTCACGGCTGCCCGCACTGGCGATGGTCGGGGTCGGCGCCAACCAGGCGTGTCAGAGCGGCAGCACCCCGGACGACGATGCCATGGCGGAACTGGGCGCACTCGCGACTGCGATCGAAGCGACGCTCGGGGTCGCGCTGCCGATCGTGTCCGGCGGCAATTCCGCGAACCTGCACTGGGCCGGCACCACCCAACACGTCGGGCGGGTCAACAATCTCCGCCTCGGCGAATCACTGCTCCTCGGCCGCGACCCCCTCGACCGTTCGGCGATCGTCGGACTCGAGACCGATGCCATCACGCTCGTCGGCGAGGTCATCGAGGCCAAGACGAAACCGAGCCAACCGTGGGGCCAGATCGCCGAGACGGCGTTCGGAGTCGCGCCGCCGGCGCGGGACTGCGGCCCGGCCGCGCGGGTGATCGTGGCAGTCGGCCGCCAAGACGTCGATCCCGCCGGCCTGACTCCGCCGGCCGGGTTCACGATCCTCGGCGCGAGCAGCGACCACCTCGTCCTCGCGGCCCCCGGCTCCGCACCGGTCGTCGGCGCGGAGATCCGGTTCGGAGTCGACTATTCCGCGCTGTTGCGCGCGATGACGTCCCCGTTCGTCGCCCGGCGGTTCATCGGCGATGCCGTCGACCCGTCGGATTGACCGGACCGCTACCGATAGAACGCGGGACTGAACGCGTTCTTGGGAATCTCATCGAGCGGCGTCGCCACCTCACCGACGGTGGGGCCGACTCCGTTGGCTGCGATCGGATCGAGCACAGCCAGATCGAATCCGTACACCTCGGCGGCAGTACCCGAGAGCACCTGGCGGAGATCCTCGGGCGACCAGTCGTGGAAGGTCCGGCGCAGGCTTTCGTGTGAGTACGGCGAGGTCCCTTCGTTGTGCGGGTAGTCCGATCCCCACATGACCTTGTGGAGACCCAGCTTGCGCAACGCTTTCGTCTCGCGCACACCAGGGAAACTGACGCCGACCCACACGTTGCGCTCGAAGTACTCGGTCGGTGTCAGCGGCAGCACTGCGTCGTTCTTCAGGTTCATCTCGCCGATGCGCCCGCTCTGCATCTGCATGTGGAAAGCATCCAACTGCATCAGCATGCCCGGCACCCAGTCGACGCCCTGCTCGGTGAGGACGAGCTTGAGATTCGGAAATCGCTCGAACGTTCCGCTCATGAGGATCTGCCACAGCGGTCGGTGCGCGTACCACGACGTCTCGATCATCCACTGGATCGTCGAACTCGGGTACTTCCCGTAGTCGGGAAGGCCCGTGCCGGTGGTGTGGTGGTTGATCACCACGCCGCGCTCTTCACAGACGGCCCAGAGCCGGTCGTAGTGATCCGAGTAGTACGGCGGCATGTGCGCGTCGTCGGGGATACCGGGGATCAACACCCCGCCGCGCAGGCCGTGGTCGTGGATCCACTCGACTTCCTTGATGGCTTCATCGACGTCGTCGAGAAAGACTTGCCCGATCCCGGCCCGCCGCTCGGGGAAGCGACTACAGAAATCGGCCAACCACCGGTTGTGCGCCCGCAACCCTTCCCACCGCCGGCGATAGTCCTCGGCATTCTGTGGGGCCCGCGCAATCACAACGCCGGTCGGGAAGAAGGGCGGAACCGTGTTCGGGAAGGTGACCTCGGCGACCTGGCCGTCCTGCTCCAGGTCGGTGATGCGCCGCTCGTCGTCCCAGTTGCGCGCCCGACCGTCGTCTTGGAGGTCCCGGAACGGGTTCGAGTACTCACCGCGCCACGCGTCGAACTCCGCCTGCCACTCGGCCGAGAGGTACTCGCGGTACTGCTGATGATTGCCACCCGCGTGGCAGTCGGCCGAGATGATCGTGTACCGCTCGTCGGTCGCCGTGCTCATGAGTTCCTCCTGGGGGTGAGGCTTCGCCGAACCGCATCATTGCCGGGGCGCAAAACCTGACGCTAGCGTCAGCTCGCTCCCGCGGCGAACGCGTCACCGCGCGGCGTGAACCGAGGAGGATCACCCCATGCCCGTCACCACCGACATCGTCGACATCTGGGTCAACCTGGTGACCGGCGAAGGGGCGAAGGAGTTCCTCGGACAGGAACAGTTCGCCAACATCCCGGGATACCTCGGATCAAGTTCCACCGACGGCATCGGCACTGATTCGATGATCGCACTCATGGACGAACTCGGCGTCACGACGGGCGTGCTGTGCACCGGCATGGACCGCACCGCCGACCACGCACTCGAGGTCGCGGACCAATACCCGGGCCGGTTCCTCGTTGCCGCCGGACTCACCTCGCCGGAGCGGCCGACCCGGACGACGCGCCGGATCCGCACGCTTGCCGAGCACCCCCGGTTCTCGATGGTGCGCATCATGCCGTTGGCCAACCAGGTGCCCATCACCGACCCGCGCCACTACCCCGCGATGTCGGTGTGCGAGGAACTGGGCATTCCGATGGGCATCAACGTGGGTATCCCCGGCCCGCGAGTTCGCTCCCGAGTGCAGCACCCCGAACTCCTCGAAGATGTCCTGATCGACTTCCCTGATCTGGTCGTGATCGGGGCCCACATGGGCCACCCGTACGAAGAGCTCCTCATGAACTACATGCGGAAGTGGCCGAACCTCTACCTGTCGTGCACGGCCTACGCGCCGAGGTACATGGACCCGGGGCTGGTGGAGTTCATGAACAGCCGTACCTACCGCGGTCGGGTGCTGTGGGGCTCGGACGAACCCTGGTTCCCGATGCGCCGGTCATTCACCGAGGCCCGAGCCCTGCCCCTCGACGAGGACGCGATGGCCCAGTTCCTCGGTGGCACGGCACGCCGGCTCCTCGACCGTACCCTCAGGCCATGACCGTTCGACACCTTCCCGCCACCGCGTCACCCGACGCCGTCGCCGCAGTCATCGCGTCTGATGGTTGTGTCGTCATCGATCGCCTCGCGTCGCCCGACGTCCTCGACCGGATCGACGACGAGATGGCACCGTTCGTCGCGGCCACTCCGTACGGCACCGACGATTTCGCCGGGCCGCGCACGCGCCGCACTGGCGGACTCGTTGCTCGATCCGGAACGTCGCGCGCACTGGTGACCGATGAGCTCGTGCTCGGCACGGTCGATCGGGTGCTTGCCCACGTCAACAACTACCAACTGCACCTGACCCAACTCATCCGCATCGAGCCGGGCGGCCCGGTGCAGACCATCCACCGGGACCAGTGGGCCTTCGACTTCTTCGAGTTCCCGACCGAGTACCAAGTGCAGTGCAACGCCATCTGGGCCGCGACCGACTTCACCGAGGAGAACGGAGCCACGCGGGTCGTCCCGGGCAGCCACCTCGCCGAGGACAAGCAGCGGCTCACGATCGCCGACACCGAGCCGGCCGAGATGGAGCGGGGTTCGGTGCTGCTCTACGTCGGCGGCCTGTACCACGGCGGCGGGCCCAACACGTCCGCCGCCGATCGGGTCGGAGTGAACATCACCTACAGCGTGGGCTGGCTCCGCCAAGAGGAGAACCAGTTCCTCACGGTGCCGCCGGAGATCGCGCGCGAACTCCCGGAGCGGCTGCAGCGGCTCCTCGGTTACAGCTTGGGTGCGTACGCGCTCGGATACGTCGACGACCTGCGAGATCCGCTCGACGTGCTGATGGGAAGGTCGGCCTCGAGCGGCACCTTCGCCGCCGGTGCCGAGTCGCTGGCCACCAACGCCGGGGTGTCGACACTCGACTGACCCCGGCCGGGGAACGCTCGGGTCGCGGTCCGTTCGATGAGGATCGACAACGCGAGCAGCGCCGACGCGACGATGCCGTCCATCCACCAGTGATTCGCGGTCGCGCTCACTGCGAAGATCGTCGCCGCCGGGTGGAGCAGGATCAGCCACCGCCAGCGGCTCACGCCGGCCTGGACGACTGCGGCGCCGACCCAGACGGCCCAGGCGACATGCACTGACGGCATCGCCGAGATCTGATCGGAGATGCCTTGGCCGATCGGGCCGTATACGGACTGGTCGAACAGCCGGGCCACGTCGACGAATCCGAACTGCGGGTACATCCTCGGCGGCGCCACCGGCCAGAACTGGATGCAGAGACAGAAGAACGTCGTGAGCGCCAGCGCTGTACGCCACCGCGGGTACTTATCGCGGTGGGAGAGGTACAGCCAGATCAGCGTGATCATCATCGCGGGGACGTGCACGATCGCGTAGTACCCGTTCGTGAACCGCGCGACCCAGGGGCGCTCGATGATCCAGTTCTGCAGTCCCGTCTCACTCGGCAAGTACCAGGACTCCTGGAGGCGGAACACCCACCGACCGTTGCGAAGCCCCTCGTCGACCCGCGCCACCGAAAGTCGGCCGGCCAGAATCCAGATCGTGTACAGGCTCAGGACCAGGGCCAGTTCGCGGGCGAACGCGGCGACTGCTCGTTGCCAGGGCGCGGCCGCGCGTCGCCATGCGACGCCGATGCAGAGTGCGACCGACGCAATCCCCACGGCCCATTGCCATTCCAGCCAACCCACGCCGTGATGCTCCCATAACCTCACCGCATGGCCGCTGATCGGTACGACGAATTCGTTGCGCTGCACCGGGGCGACGAGCCGCTCCTGATGCCCAATGCGTGGGACCTCGGCTCGGCGCGGTTGCTCGTCTCGCTCTGCTTCCGCGCCATCGCCACCACGAGTTCCGGGTTTGCCGCCACCCTCGGCCGGCTCGACGGTCACACCCGTCGCGACGAAGTGATCGACCACTGCCGGTCCCTCGCCGACGCGGTCGACATTCCCATCAGCGCCGATCTGGAGGACTGCTACGCCGAGGCCCCCGAAGGCGTCGGCGACACCATCCGCTTGGTGAACACCACCGGCATCGCCGGGTGCTCGGTCGAGGACTACGACCGAGCCAACGATCGGATCCACCCGGTTGATCTGGCCGTCGACCGAGTACGCGCAGCGGCCGACGCCGCGCACGCCGGTCCCCTTCGGCTCGTCCTGACGGCTCGGGCCGAGAACTTCCTGCACGGCCGACCCGACCTGGGCGACACGATCGCTCGGCTCCAAGCGTTCCAGGCTGCGGGTGCTGACGTGCTCTTCGCGCCCGGCGTCAACGATGAGGAGGACATTCGCACCCTCGTCGCGTCAGTGGACCGACCGGTGAATGTCCTGCCCCGGGGCACCACGGTTCCCGTCGCAACGCTGCGCGAGATCGGCGTGAAGCGCATCAGCGTCGGCGGATCCTTCGCGTGGACTGCGTACGCCGCGGTCGGGCGCGCGGCCCGTGAACTCCGGGATCACGGGACCTACGGCTACTGGTCCGACGCCGCCGACGGGGTGGCGGCCGCGCGCGCCGCGTTCACCGACTGAGTCCGGGTCAGGGCGCCTTCGGCTTCGCGCACGGCCCGCCGCGCGTCACGTGCACATGCACCGACGAGGCGGCCGGATCGTTCTTCATCACCAGCGTGGTCGAGCACGATCGCACCGTCGCACCGTCGACGGTCGCGGTGTAGCCCTCGGGATACACGCGGTGGGGCATCACGAAGCTGGTCCGGTACTTCGGGTCCGCCGGCGCGCCATCGGGGCGCCGCGTGGCGTACACGAAGTCGTACTCACCCGTCGCCGGGTCGAACTCGGAACTGCTCGGGGTGCCGTTCGTCGCCATGGCGTAGGGCCGAACGATCCCGGCCAAGGTCGACTCGCGCAGGTTCACACCGGTCGGTGCCTGGTCGACGTGCGCGACGACGTTCTCGTCGTACGCCCACATCATCCACGACAACATCCGCCGGTCGAATGCACCCGTGAGACGTTGCCAGGTGGCGGTGTCGTTGGTCGCACCGAACTCCGTGCTCAACAGAGCATCGCCCCGCGCCGACACGGCGATCGCCCGATCCATGACCGCTTCGTCGTCGGCCGGGCTCGTGGCATAGACGTGATACGAGAGTCCGCTGCGCGGCGCACCGAAGCCCGAGACCGAGGTGTCGGCCAGGCCGAAGTTGAACAGCACGAACGGTTCGGTGAACACCATGTGTTCACGATCGACCGAGTTGATCGCCGCGCTCATCCGTTGCGCGAACGGAGCGATGAGTGACCTCTCGAGATCGGGACATCCCGTGAGGCACGCGGCCCAATCGGCTCCGGGCCACGGTTCGTTCATGAGGTCGTATCCGAGGACGTAGTCCTCACCGGCGACGGCTGCGGCGACCGCGCGAACTCCGGAGGCGTAGTGAGTTTGCAAGGGGACGCCGTCTGGCCCGGGCCGATTCGCCCAGAAGTTGTCGAAGGCCCGGGCCAACGCGGGGTTCGTGAAGTAGTAACTGGGGAACGGGTCCGGCGGGTTCGGGAGTCCGTCGGTCAGGGTGGCCCATTCGGGGAAGCCGTTGCCGTGGGTCGCCGGCCCGTACCCGTCCTGATGGAAATCGACGAGGGTGAAGATCCCCTCGTGGGCGAGCACTTGGACCGTCTCGGCGATCGAGTCCACGTAGGCCTGATCGATGACTCCGGGCTCGGGCATCACCGACCCGAAGACCACGCCGAGCCGGACGGCGTTGAACCCTTCGTCCCGCAGGAACCGGGCGTCGTCTTCGCCAAAGCCGGCCGCCGCGGGCGAGATGGGCGGGAACTTCTTCACGTAGTTGACCCCGTGGAGGGTCACGACCCGCCCGTAGTGGTCGGTCAACCACCGGCCGACGTGTCCGATTTCGGCCCGGGGTCCGACGGGAGCCTCGAAGACCGGGCGGGGCACACACGCCGTCGCCACTGCGGCGAGGACGACGACCAGCGAGAGTTTGGCGATTCGGCGACGAGAAAAGTACGACATCAGCCGGGGAGGGTAAGTCGCACAGGTCAATCCCGCAATCCGGCAAATGGAGGTACTTGTCCGGTATCCCGATTCGTGCCATCCTCCAAGTGATGCAGTCGGGCGGCTGCACGGGAGGGAACCACATGTCACGCGCACATCGGTCGTGGATCGCGACGCGAGTCGGAGCGGTCACACTCTTGGCGGTGGCAGCACTTCCCCTCGTCTCCTCCGCGCCCGTGAGTGCGTTGCCCAACACGTCGTCGCCGACCCTGTCGCTCGCCCGCACGATTCGAACCACTCCGTTCACCGGGACGTCGTCGTCGATGCGCGACGGTGAGGGCTCCGCGTTCGTACCCAACGACCCGGCCCACCCCAACATCGGCGGCACCGACTCGCTCTGGCTCTCCGAGGACAACGGTCGAGCCATTTGGGAGATCAACCCGTACACCGGCGCGATCAAGTCGAGCATCCACGACAGCACGTGGCAGGCGACCAAGCAGTACAGCAGCGGCTCGGGAACGGGCAGTGGTGCCGCCGCCGGATCGAATCGCGACCCGGATCTCGAGTCCATCGCCTACGACCAGACCAACGACACCCTGTACGTGTTCAACGGCAAGTGCTGCAAGAGCACGGTGCTGCCCACTGCGTTCCGTCTCAAGCGCGGGAACGACGGGACGTTCCACCCCGAGGCGTGGCAGGCCCTCCCTAGCGGCACCGACTTCACCGCGTCGGCGTGGCACCCGGGCGATCACAAGGTTTACGTCGGCGTCGGGTCGAGCCTGCGCACCTACGATTTCGCCACCAACGTCTCCGGTTCCACCTTCAGCGTGTCGGGACTGTCCGGCATCTACGGCATGAGCTTCTCGACGGACGGCAACGACCTGTTCGTGGCGCGATCGTCGGTGAAGATCTCGCGAGTCAACTGGAACACCAAGGCGGTCATGTCCGGCTGGACCTTCGACCTGACCCCGTTCGGTGTTCGGGACTCCCGCGCCATCGAACTCATCAACGATCAGTTCTACGTCCTCGACGGCTACGACGGTCGGTCGTCGGGCGATCCGTTGAAGTACGCGGTGTTCGTCTTCAATGTCTGCTGCGGCGCGGCGAACCCCCCGGTCGTGTCGTTCTCGAACACCCAAGTCGCGAGCCCCGACCTGACCGTGCAGTTCACCGATACCTCCACGAACGCACCCACCGCCTGGACGTGGGACTTCGATAACAACGGCAGTACCGACAGCACCGCGCGGAACCCGATCCATACCTTCCCTACTTCGGGTGATTTCCTCGTCCGCCACACGGCGAGCAACTCCGGCGGTCCGGGGACCGCGGTGACCCAGTCGGTGCATGTGGACCCGCCGGGCCCGCCCGCCCCGCCGGTCGCAAACTTCACGTCGGCGAAGGCGGCAAACCCGCCGTTCACGATGAACTTCACCGACACGTCGACCGGTACGCCGACATCATGGGCGTGGGACTTCGACAACGACACCGTGACTGACAGCACCAGTCAGAACCCCAGCTACACGTTCGCGGGGCTCGGCGACTACCCGGTGACACTGACCGCCGCGAACGCCGGCGGCCCGAACTCGGTCACCAAGACCGTCCAGGTCACCGCAACTGGGGGACCCGTCACCGCCACCGTCGTGGGTGACGCGTACATCAGTCTCTCGTCGCCGACCAAGAACTATGGCACCTACACCGAACACAAGCTGCTCGGTCCGAGCGGCATCTACGAGTACCGGCCCTACTACCAGTTCTCCGTCAGCGGCTTGTCCGGTGCGCCGAGTTCCGCGGTCCTGCGGCTCTTCGTCACCGACGGCGGCCCGAGCGGAGGCAACTGGTTCCGGGTCACGGTTCCGTGGCTGGAGAACACGATCACCTGGTCGAACGCGCCAGCCCTGAGCGGTTCGCCGTTCATCACGGTCGGAGCGCTGACGCCAGGCCAGTACGTCGACATCGACGTGACCAGCCAGATCAGCGCCGACGGCACCTACTCCTTCGGTGCGTCGACCCTCTCGACCGACTCGATCAAGTTCGCCAGCCGCGAGACGGCGACGCCGCCCCAACTCATCGTCACCCCGTAGGTGCTCAGGCGATCGCCGCGCGGTCGGCGGCGATCGCCGCTTCCAATGCGGCTATGCGCGACCCGCGGATCTGCGTGACCTGGCCGGCATAGGCGGCCGCGGGCAGCTTCGACCACAGTGCCGCGGCGGCCTGGGCTGTGGCTTCGAGCGCTTCCGGCGCAACGACGTCGTCCAGGAACCCGGCGTCGCGGGCACCGGCCGGCGGGTACATGCGGGCGCCGACCGTGGCCACCTGGAAGTGACGACGGCTCAGGCGCTCCTCGGCGAACTCAATGGCCCAGCGTGGGAGCACCATGCCGATCTGGGTCTCGATCAACCCGATTTGGAACGAGCCGTCGGCACCGATCCGTTCGTCGGCGGCGAGCAGCAACAAGGCGCCCGCCGCGACGGCATGACCCGATGCGGCGACGACCACCGGAAGCGGCGACGCGAAGATCCGAGTGAACAAGGCCCCGCCATCGGACACCAGTGTGATCATTGACTTGGCGTCGCCGGACTTCATGACCGCGAGGTCGAAACCGCCGGTGAGGAACCCGGGCGTACCGGTGAGGCACAGCGCACCCACTGCCGCGTCGCTCTCGGCCAGGGTGAGACAGGTTCCGAGTGCCTCCAGCACCTCGAACGACAGTGCGTTCGCCTTTCCGTTCGAAATGTGGGCCCACGCGACCCCCTCGCGCACCTCGTACCCGACCAGGTCACTTCCGCTCTCGTTCACTCTTGGTCTCCCTCGTGATCTGCCGGGCGCACGCTACGCGAATCCGGGTCGCGTCGGCGAGATCAACCGCCGGAGAGCGCCTGCAGAATGGTGACCTCGTCGTGGTCCTCGACACTGGCCGAGAGATCGCGCACCGACTCGTCGGCAAGGAACACCTTCATGTGCCGGCGGAGCCGATCTTGCTCGTCGACGATTCGAAACCGCATTCCCGGGTACTGACGGTCCAGGTCGCGGAGCACGTCGTCGATCGTCGCCCCGGTTGCGTCGACGACGGCACGCTGGTCCGTGTAGGACCGCAACGGGGTTGGGATCCGTACCCTCATCCCACCGCCACGCCGTGTTCGACGGAATAGATCTCGGGGAGGTGACCGATCACGCGAGTCCAGGTCGACCCTTCGTCGGGGCTGGCCCAGACCTCGCCCCCCGTCGTCCCGAAGTACACACCGACAGGATCGTGATCGTCGACCGTCATGGCCTGCCGTTTGACCGTGAGCCAGCCCCGGGCAGGAAGCCCGGCATCGAGCCGAGCCCACGACGCGCCGCCGTTGCGGGTGACGTAGGCCGCCGGCCGACCGCCGGGGCTGGTCCGGGGCCACACGTCGGTTCCGTCCATGGGAAAGACCCACGCGGTGTCGGGATCACGCGGGTGCAGTTCGATCGGGAATCCGATATCGCCGACCTCAGGCGGCATGGTCACGCCGATACGAGTCCAACGCGATTCCGGCCGATCGATCCGATAGATGCCGCAATGGTTCTGTTGGTAGAGGCGATCAGGCTGCGCCGGATGCATGCGGACGCAGTGAGGGTCGTGGCCGAACACCGGATCTTCATCGGCCGGCTGCATCGCAGTCGCGCAACCGCCGTTGAGCACAACCCAGTCGTTCCCGCTGTCGGTACTCTCGAAGACACCACCCGACGACATTCCGAGGTACAGGTGGTTGGGATCACGAGGGTCGACGATCACCGAGTGCAACAGGGAGCCATCCGGCGTGTTCTCGTCGGGCCATTCCGCCCACTCGGTCCAGCGCTGATGGTCGTTCCAACCGGAGACCGGCTCCCAGGTCAGTCCCGAATCGTCCGAGCGGAACAAGCCTTGGGGCGACCCGCCCGCGTACCAGACCCCGGGTTCTGACGAATGGCCCGGCGTCAACCAGAAGACCGATCGCAGACTCCGGGCGAGCGGCTCGCCCGTCACGAACGCGGGCGGCTTAGTCGCCTCGGACCAACTCGCCCCGAGGTCGGTGGAGCGGAAGATGGTCGGACCGAGATGGCCGGTACTCGCCGCCACCAGCAGAGTCTGGCCGTCACGCGGATCGAGCACGGCGTGCTGGATGATGTGACCAAGAAACTCGGGGCCGGAACACCACCACTCGCGACGATGTTCGTCGGTCGCGAGTACCCACAGGCCTTTGCGCGTCCCGACGAGTACCCGCGGGCCACCTGCGGGAGGGCCAGAGACCGCAGTGTCGGTCTCGAGTGAATACCAGCGCGAGAGTTCCCCAGTCATGTCCGGAGAGTACGCCGCTCCCTGAGCGTCGTCGATCGCGCTAGCGCAGGGCGTAGTCGTCGGGATTGGGCACTCGGGTTCGCTGCCAGAACTCGAGTAACGAGAACGGCCAGTTCTGGGTGATCCGTCCCGACGCGTTCTTGTACCAGGTGTTCACACTCGCAGCACCCCACGCCATCCGTCGGTTGGCCGCATCGACCTGGCGGTTGTACTCGTCGTGCACGGCGGCCCGAACGTCCATCGATGCCTTCCCGCGCTCCAACAACATCCGCACGCTCTCGACGATGTAGCGCGCTTCGAGTTCGGAGAAATAGATGATGCTGCCGTTGATCACGATGTTGGTGTTCGGGCCGTACATCAGGAACAGATTCGGAAAGTGCGGAACGGTCATTCCCAGGTAGGCCCGGGCCTCGCCGTTCCAGGTGGCGTGCAGATCCCGCCCTTCGGTACCCCGCACCGTCATGGGCGTGAGGAAACTCGAGGCTTGGAAGCCGGTTCCATAGATGATGACGTCGAACTTATGGTCAACACCGTCGGCCATCCTGATACCGCGCTCGGTGATCTCACCGATCGAACCGGTGTCGAGTTCCACGGTGTCGCGCGCAAAGGTTCGGGCCCAGATGCCGTTGTCACGCACGAACCGCTTCGAGAACGGCGGATAGTCGGGCACGACCTTCGCGAAGAGGTCGGGATCTGGGAACTGGGCCTGGTAGTACTCGGTGAAGACGCCGCGGACGAGATCGTTCATCAGACTCACGGAGTTCGGAGACTCCCAGGCGTCGTCGACGGCGGCCATCGGCACCAGCACTTCGTGGGACCGCCAGAAGATCCACACCCGATCCCAGTGCGCGAAGCCGGGCACGTGATCGAGCAGCCACCGCAACCCGGTCGGGAGGTCGTCGTGATAATTCGGTGTCTCGAGGAGCCACGGCGGGGTCCGTTGGAACACCGTGAGCTGACCGGCCACCTCGGCGACCGCCGGGATGAACTGGGCTGCGCTCGCCCCGGTCCCGATGATCGCGACCCGCTTGCCGGCCAGGTCGACCGAGGCGTCCCAACGCGCCGAGTGGAATGCCTCCCCCGCGAACCGTTCGACACCCGGGATATCGGGATACTTCGGGCGGTTGAGTTGACCAACCGAACTCACGAGCGCGTCGAACTCGAACGTCTCGACGACCCCGGCACCATCACGCACCGTCACCTGCCACACACTTCGCTCGTCCGACCAGGCCGCTTCGACGACCTCGGTCTGGAACCGGACCTGCGGCCGAACTCCGAACTCGTCCGCGCACGCGCGGAAGTAATCGAGCAGCACCGTTTGGGTCGAATAGTGCTGGGGCCATTCGCTCGTCTGGGCGAACGAGTAGCTGTAGAAGTGGTTCGGGACGTCGACCCGACACCCCGGATATTGGTTCTCCAGCCAGGTTCCCCCGACATCGGCGTTCTTCTCGAAGACCACATAGTCGGCGCCGGCCTGGCCGAGTCGGTACGCGGCAACGATGCCCGACATGCCCGCACCGATGATGCCCACTCGGAAGGCGCGCCCGGTACCAACGTCGGCCACCGTCCACTCCGGTGCTCGACGGTCGATGCCGTCGATCGCGAGTTCTTCGGTCATCAGACTCGCGTAGTCATCCTCGACCGGCGCCCCCGCGAGGAACTCGAACATCGCTCGGATCGTCTCGACTCCGGGAGGTGGTGCGGCAACGTTGCCCGCGTCGCGGAACCGGCCGAGCGCCGCCGCGGCCAACTCGCGCGCGAGGGTCGCCTGCTCGGGCCCGATCCCGGCTGTGGGATCGAACGACTCCGACGCCGTCGGCCGGAGGTCGTCGCGCAAGAGTGAGAGGTCCCCCGTCAAGCACGCGACCGCGACCAGGAGGGGCGGAGTGTCGATGTCGGCCAGCGCGGCGAGAATCTCGGCGTTGCTCTCGGTGATCGGTTGTGGTTCGGGGTCAAAGCGCATTGCCTCGCAGTTTCACACGTCGACCGCGGGGGCCGCCTCCTCGCCATCGTCGCAGTGCGCAGCGCAGAACGACCATGCCCCACGATCGGATGGGATGGACGCCAGTGACCGCAGCGCCGCGACGGCTTCGGTCGCGGAGTCGACGACCACGACGTTGCGGTGCCACGCGGCCCCGGGATCGATCGCCGCCAACACGGCCTTGACCGGGACGTCCACTTCCCAGAACTGGCGCCCCAACAGGATCATCGGGCTCGCCTCGCCGAGCGCGAAGTAGCTGTTCTGGGCCGCGTCCTGGAACAGTTCCTGGACGGTGCCGGCATGGCCGGGAGCAAAGATGATCCCGCGGCGGGCCACCGAGATCAGCCCGTCTTCGCGAGTGCTGTTGTCAAAATACTTGGCCAGGTGGGTCGCGAAGATCGTCGGCGGTTCGTGGCCGTACAGCCAGGTTGGAATACCCAAGCTCGCCACGGGCGATACGTCCGGGTTGGCGGCGACGACAGCGAACGCCTGCGCAACGAACTCGCGATCGTCGAACCGCGGCGCCCGCGCCAGTGTGGCGAGCGCGGCGTCGAGCCGATCGTCTGGCGCGTTCGCCATCCACGCTCCCAGGTGCGTGGCCTCCATCGCCCCCGGTCCTCCACCGCTCACCATCAGGAACCCGTCGCGTGCCAGGGTTCGCGACAGGCGCGCAATCTCCGCGTACGGACCGTCCTGACCGCGGAGGAGGTCGTGGCCACCCATCACGGCAACCGCCCGCGCCGCCCGATCGTCCTCGGCCAGGAAGTCGGCGAGGGCGTCCGAGACGGAATGGTCGTGCAACCGGCGGGCGAGCGCGTGCACGATCGAATCGGCGCGCGGACCGCCAGTGCCGGCCCAGTAGTCGTAGATCTGGGCGTCGGGAGTCCGGCAGTAGCTGCACGGCTCGGCCGGGTCGAATCCGGCGAACAGCTCGTCCGCCGAGTACAGCTCGGCGCGGTAGGGCAGAAACGGCAGGCCCGGCAACACCGGAAAGACCGCGGCCCCGGCGAGCATCAACCGTTCCAGGTCTCCAGCCGCGCCGACGCACCCGAAGACGAACGTCGATGTGAGGTCGTGCGTGAGGAGTTCGTCCACCAGATCGGTGAGATCCAGGTCCTGGAGCACCACCGAACCCAAGCTCGACCCGGATCCCAGCCACGCCACGAGTTGCTCGCGCCGTGAGATCTCGGTGACATCGACATCCCACCCGCCGGCGGTCATCCGAAAGTCGGGCCGTCGAGCCGGTCGACCGTCGTGAACGACGACACGGGGGCGCGCGTGAGCTTGGTGAAGGTCTTGACCGGATGGCCCAACACGAGCAACCCGGCGAGCGCGTCGCGCTCCGAGAGGCCGAGCGCGTCGCGCGCGCTCGCTTCCTCGCGGATCACCATCGTGGTCATCACCCCGCCGAGTTGTTCCTCGCGTGCGGCGAGCAGCACGCTCCACGCGAACGGATACACCGACGCAGCCCCGGCGAACGTGTACCGATCCAGATCGCGATCCACCGCGGCCAGCGCGTCGAGATCGACCGTCAGTGCGAGCAGCACCGGTGCGCGATCGAGCGTCTCGGCGAACCCGTTCGGATCGGCCGCCGCGGCGATGGTGGGCGCGGCCGCGATGGCGGCGGCTTCCGCGGCGCGATCGGCCAACGGGGACCACGGCGTGAGTCCGGCCGCACGTTGGGCCAGGTACTCGTACCAACCGGTGAGATACAGGTCGCGGAGCACGGTGCGGATCGTCGGGTCCTTCACGACGATGACGTGCCAACCTTGGCGGTTCCCGCCACTCGGAGCGAATCGGGCCACGTCGAGCACTCGGGCAAGCGTGGCATCGGCGACGGGTTCGTCGGTGAAGTCTCGAATCGCCCCCGTCGTGGTCAGTGCTTCGCGAAGATCCATGACCAGAAGCTAGAGGCCGGGAGAGAGCGGAAAAGCAGGAGGCCGCCGCTCGCAACCACCGACCCGCCCGGCGAACACACACCTACGTAGCGGCGGCCGGGGCCCGAGCGGCCCGGCCCGGAGGGCCAAGAGCGGAAAAGCAGGAGGCCGGTCGGGCCTGGGCTGCTGTGGGGGGACACGCGGGCCCGACCGGCTTCCAGATCTGCTCAACCGGTCGGCGGGAAGCTCGCCCAAGCGTCACTCCCCGCCAATCGGTTGGACATCACGAGTTCGGATGCCGCATGGCCGGACGAACTCGGTGAGCGTGGTCCTCCCGCGACCATGGGGTCCGTGTTCCTGGAGCGCTTTGGTGGATGCGGTGAATGTTCATCGAACCTCCTCGGTTGCACTGTTCCTCGGACACGTTCACCATCGCAGGGGTTCGTGCGCGCCGGGTTGCTCGCGAGCAACAGTTCGGGGTCGAGGGTCTGACCGCACCCTGAGCGCGGTCAACGGGTCAGCCCGCGGTCGGTCGAAGCCCGCGGTCAGTCGAACGCGGTGTCGAGGAGAGGTGCGGTGCAGATCTCGATGACCAAGCCATCGGGATCACGCAGGTATACGGAGTTCTCGACGCCGAGATCCGGACCGCGGAACTCGATCCCGTCGTCGATCAGCCGCTGCGTGAGAAGTGCGTACTGGTCAGGCGCCATCGAGATCGCAACGTGTTGGACGCCACCGAGGGTCTCGTGGAATTCGGGATGCTCATAGCCCGGGAAATCGAAGAAGGCGAGGAGGTTGCCGGCTCCGAGATCGAAGAAGAGGTGCGCACTCGACGGATAGTCCCGGTTCTCGAACAGTTCGACGAGCGGGAACCCGAGCAGGTCTTGGTAGAAGTCGATCGTGGCCCCGACGTCGGAACAGATGAACGCGGCGTGGTGCACCCCGCGAGCCGAGCTCGGCGGCCGGTCGGCCTCGGGAACGATTCGCGCCGCCCACGGCGCAGTACGGGTGGCGAAGTCGTCGGTCATCGACCCGACGCTACTGCCACTCCGAGCCGATCGCCGAGGCACCGGTAGCCTGCGGCCATGTCCGGTTGGAGCTTTGTTCGCGTGTGGGATTCCATCGCCGAGGCGGCGCCCGAAAGGGTCGCCATCGTGTGCGGCACGGGATCGCGCACCTTCGGCGAGTTCGAGGATCGAGCGGCGCGCCTGGCGGGGCACTTCCAGCGGTCCGGCGTCGGACCCGGCGACAAGGTTGCGATCGACCTGTTGAACCGCCCCGAGTATCTCGAGACCTTCTACGCCGCATTGAAGCTCGGCGCGGTTCCGGTGAATGTGAACTACCGATACGGCGTCGAAGAAACCCGCTATCTCCTCGATGATTCCGAGGCCCGCGCCGTCGTCACCGAGGCCCGGTTTGCGGCCACGGTCCGCGGTGCCATCGATCAACTCCCGGGCACCCCTCCCGTCGTGGTCGAGTTGGGAGCGGACTACGACTCCGCGCGTGCTGGCGAGCGTTGTTCATCCCATCACGAGGCCGACGGCGACGATCTGATCTTCCTCTACACCGGCGGAACCACGGGCATGCCCAAGGGGGTCATGTGGCGGAGCGACGACTTGTACGTCGCGCTCTGGCAGATGGGCCGACCGGGCACCGAGCCACCCGATCCGCTCGTGGCCATCACTGCCGGCAAGCGCGCGGGGACCACGCTGCCGGGCTGTCCGCTCATGCACGGAACCGGCCTGTTCATCACGCTCTCTACCCTCTCGGGCGGCGGCACCGTGGTGCTCATCGACGAGATGGGGCTCGATCCGGTCCGCATCTGGGACGAGATCGACCGCAACGCCGTCGCCGTCCTCACCATCGTCGGCGATGCGTTCGCCCGCCCGTTGCTCGACGCGCTCGATGCCGATTCGTCACGCTGGTCATTGGCCTCGCTGCGTGCCATCACGTCGAGCGGCGTCACGTGGAGCCCCGAAGTGAAGCGTGGCCTCCTCGATCACCTGCCCGCGATCACGCTGCTTGATTCCCTGGGCGCGTCCGAAGGGCTGATGTCGAGGTCGGCGTCGCGCGCCGACGACGCCGAGATTGCTCCCGCCCGCTTCGCCGTCAACGATCGCGTACGGGTCCTGACCGACGACGGTCGCGAGATGGGGCCGGGCAGCGACGAGGTGGGGATGGTCGGCGTCGGGGGCCGGATTCCACTCGGCTACTACCGTGATCCCGACAAGACTGCGAAAACGTTCCGGACCGTGAACGGAACCAGATATTCGATTCCCGGCGACTACGCGACCGTCGATCCCGACGGCACCATCAAGCTCCTGGGTCGAGGTTCCGCCACCGTCAATACCGGAGGTGAGAAGGTCTACCCCGAAGAAGTCGAGTTGGTACTCCGCCAGCATGCCGCCGTCGACGACTGCGTCGTGGTCGGCATTCCGAACGATCGGTTCGGGGAAATGGTCGTAGCCATGGTCGTGACGCGCGACCCCATCGAGGAGGACACATTGCGCGAACACTGCAAGACCCAAGGGCTCTCGGGCTACAAGATCCCCAAACGCGTCGTCGTGATCGACGACATGCACCGCGCCCCCAATGGGAAAGCCGACTACCGCCTGCTCCGCGAACTCGCGGTGACCGCGCTCGGAGCCGACACGTGATGGCCGACCATTTCGTCATCGATGGTTCGAACCTCGCGACCGAGGGCAATACCGAGCCGAGCCTGGCGCAACTGCGCGAGGCCGTGAACGCATTCCGCGGCGAACACCCAGGTACCACCGTGACAGTCGTCGTCGACGCCAGCTTCGAGCACCGCATCGACCCCTCCGAGCGCGCCGCATTCTCCAAGGCCGAGATCGCGAGCGAAGTCGTCTCACCGCCGGCCGGAGCCGTCGGTCGCGGCGACGGATTCCTGCTCCAGATCGCGAACCGAACGAATGCGACCGTCGTGAGCAACGACTCCTTTCAGGAGTTCCACGCCGAGTACGAGTGGCTGTTCGAGCCCGGTCGCCTCATCGGCGGCAAGCCCGTTCCCGGTGTGGGTTGGATCTTCTCCCTGCGGCGCCCCGTGCGCGGGATCATCAGCCGGAAGACCACCCAGCGGGCGAAGAAGGAAGCCCGAGACCAGGACCAGGTACGCGACGCCATCGCGGAGGCGACCGCCGATGCGATGAGCAGCACGACAGGCCGCCGGCGCCGGCGCGGGGGCCGGGGCCGCGCAACGCCGACCACGACGACCCCCGAACCGGAAGCCGTCAATGAACCGGCGCCGTTCTTGCAGTTCGTGATCGACCACCGGCTCGGCACCGAAGTGCACGGCGTCGTGGACTCGTTCTCGTCGCACGGTGCGTTCGTCATCGTCGACGACGTCCGCTGCTATGTCCCCATCGGCGCGATGGGTGAGCCACGACCGTCGAAGGCTCGAGATGTCCTCACGCGAGGCGAGACGCGGACGTTCGTGGTGCAAGCGGTCGATGCACCCCGACGCGGGATCGAACTCGCGCTCCCCGGATTCGCGAAGATCGCGGGTGCGCCGAGTGACGAGACCGTCGCGGCCGAGGTGAAGGGGAACCGCCCGAAGAAGGCCACCCTCACCGCCAAGACGCCCCCAGCCAAAACACCGGGCAAGAAAGCGGCGACCAAGACCGCCGCGAAGAAGACACCGGCCAAGACCGCGGCCAAGAACGGTGTGAGGAAGACGACGGCGAAGAAGACACCCGTCACGCGCACGGCGAAGAAGACAGCGAAGAAGGCACCGGTCACGCGCACGGCGAAGAAGACAGCGACGAAGACGACCACACCAAAGAAGACCACGGCGAAGCCTCAGACCAAGCAGCCGGCAGCCAAGCAGGCGGCGGCGAGGGCCACCGCCAAGCAGGCATCGGCGAAGAAGACCCCGGCCAAGAAGACGCCGACGAAGACCCCGACCAAGACACCGGCCAAGAAAGTGGTCAAGAAGACCCCCGCCAGGAAGAGCCCCGCCAAAGCGGCGCCGGTCAAGCAAGCCACACCGAAGAAGCAAGGACGCCGACGATGAACGACCCGACCCCTTCGATCACCGTCGGCGATGTCGACGAACTCGACCGACCGGTGTTCCTCGACGTCCGCGAACAGGACGAGTACGACGCCGGCCACGCGCCCGGAGTGATCTGGCACGCACTGGGCACCCTCGACGGAGTCGTCGGCGTGCTTCCCACCACGCAGCCCATCGTGTGTATCTGTCGGAGCGGCGCCCGCTCGGCCCGAGCCACCGACTTCCTGCGCAGCCAGGGCCTCGATGCCGTCAACCTCGAAGGTGGCATGCAGGCATGGGCGGCGTTCGGGTTCGACGTCGTACGCGACGACGGTTCCGCCGGCACGGTCATCTGAGCCACCGGAATGCCGGGGCGCCCCACTCCATCCGCCGACGGTCCACTCGCGGGTATTCGCGTGCTCGACTTCTCGCGGGTGCTGTCCGGGCCCATCGCGGGGCGCAACCTGCACGACCTCGGTGCCGAGGTCATCAAGATCGAACCGCCCGAGGGCGACTTGGTCCGCTACGCCCAGCCGAAGGTCGGTTCGATCTCGCTGTACTACGCGCAACAGAACACCGGGAAACGCAACATCTCGATCGATCTCCGACACCCGGAGGCTCCCGACCTCGTCGGTCGCCTCGCCGAGACGGCCGACGTCGTTCTGGAGAACTACCGACCAGGGGTCATGGACCGCCTGGGAATCGGCTGGGACGCGCTGAGGGCCCGCAATTCGGCACTCGTGATGGCGTCGATCAGCGGGTACGGCCAGACCGGCCAGTGGCGCGACCGCCGCGCCTACGCCGTGGTGATCCACGCCGAGATGGGCCTCATCGAGGCCGGCGCCCGGTGGCGGGCCGACGCCGCCGGTACCCCCGAGGCGACGGTGGAGCTGCAGGACGGGATGAGTCACGCCGATGTGTACGCCGGCCTCCACCTGACGTCGGCGATTCTCGCCGCGCTGTTCCAACGGGAACGGTCCGGTCGCGGCCAGTGGGTCGAGGTCGACATGGCGGAGGCGCTCCTCCATGCCAACGACTTCACCCACTGGGACCTCGCGCCCACCGACCCCGGCGACTACCGGCCCACCCTCGCCCCGCCGTATACACCGATCGTGCGCACCGGTGCCGGGCCTAGCGTCGTCATCGCGGGTGATCCGGCAGGCACCGGCATCCTCGAGATGTACGCCGCCGCGATGCAACGTCCGGAACTGCTCGACGATCCGCGTTTCGCGACCGCGTCGCGCCGCACGCACCGCGCGGAGATCATCGCGATCGTCGAAGCCTGGACGATGACCTTCACCAAACTTGATGAACTTGAAGCAATTCTCGCGAGTGCGAACCTTCCGATGGGCGTGGTCCGCAGCTCCGGCGCGGCCGCCCGATCGGCATGGGCCGACGAGCGCGGCGCGATCGTCCAGGTCGACGACCGGCAGGGGTCCACGGTCGGGATCCCGGAGGCGCCCTGGCGCTTTTCCGCAGCAACCACAGGCGCGCACGGCGCGCCGGCCTACCGCGGTGAACACAATCGTGAGGTCCTGCGCGAGTTGATCGCGGTCGACGACGCGACCCTCGATCGGTGGGAGTCCGAGCGGTTGCTGTCGGCGCGACTCCCGCGCTGATCCACCCCTGGGTCGAAAGACCCGCGCAGACAACCGCGTGAGATTTCCGTACCGTACCGACCTCGAGTTCGGGGTTGGCAAGGGACCGGCGCAAGCACCCTGGCCGAATCGGCTTCCCACGGATGGGGATTTCATTGCACGACCATGGATGGTGACCGCCGAATGTACCCTCGCCGCCCCGGACTCATTCTCGTCACCCGACTCGGAGTGGTCGTCGCACTCGCCGTTCTCATCGGCGACGCGACGATTCGGGTCGCGTTGCCCGCCCGCGCCGATGCCGTGGTCGGAACCGACCCCGTCGGCGCCCACGTCGAACTCGATCACGCCGGGACCTGGGTCGAGACCCGTCCGCGTTCGGGCGCGACCACCACACCGGTCGGGTGTCAACGACGATGGATCCCGTCGGGTGCCTTCGAGCTGCGAATCACCCCGCTCGGCGACTATCGCCAGGTCCCGATGGACGAGCCGCGACCCGGGCCCGAGTACTCGCCGTACCAAGTGTGGTGCGATGCCGACTACCTGGGCGCGGTGTGGATCCGACCGCAACAGTTCGGTGTGGACCCCCAAGCCATCGCCGAGCGTCTCGTCCGCGATCTGCCCTACCCGCCCGCGACCGTCGGCGCGAATCCTTCCACGCGAGGCCTGACCGGGCTCGAGACCCGGTTCTGGGTCGGCGGCTACACCACGGCGCCGATCACCGACGCGGTCACCGCGTTCGGGATGCGCGTGGAGGTCGAGGCCACTCCGGGCACGGTCAGCTGGGATTTCGGCGACGGCACCACCCACAACGGCGCCAGCGTGGGCTCCACACCCACCACCCGCTCGGAGGTGGCCCACACCTTCGAGGTCCGAGCCCGGCCCACCTTTGCCGTGCGGGCCCTCCTCAATCTGGCGGTCCGCTGGCGCGTGAACGGCGGACCCTGGCAGGGGCTCGATCCGATCGCCCGCTCCGCCCTCCTCAGCTACCCCGTGGTCGAATCACGCGCCGCGCTCGTCCCGGACTGACTCAACCGGAGAGCCACTCGGGGCGGCCGGTAACCTGCACCGATGGTTTCGTTCGATCGCGCCGCAGCGCTGGACCGGCTGGCCCACGAGGAGTTCGACGTCCTCGTCGTCGGTGGTGGCATCACCGGCTGCGGGGTCGCGCTCGACGCCGCGAGCCGCGGCCTGCGGGTCGCGCTCGTCGAACGCGACGACTTCGCGAGCGGAACGTCGTCGAAATCGTCCAAGCTCGTCCACGGCGGATTGCGCTACCTCCAGCAGAAGGAGTTCCGGCTCGTCTACGACGCGCTGCACGAGCGTCAGCGCGCCCTCAAGAACGCGCCACATCTCGTACGCATCCTCCCCTTCCTCATCCCGGTCCTGGGCAAGGACGGCCTGATCAACCCGAAGATCGCCCGCGCCCTCGGTACCGCGATGTGGTTGTACGACATCACCGGTGGTGCTCGCATCGGCAAGATGCACCAACGGATCGACAAGGACACCGCTTTGGCGCACATGCCCACCCTGCGCGCGCCGAACGTTGCGGCGGCCTACCTCTACTACGACGCCCAGACCGACGACGCCCGCTACACCCTCACGCTGGCGCGCACGGCTGCGAGCCATGGCGCGGTGCTCGCGAATCACGCGGCCGTCACCCACTTCCGCAAGGGTCCTGACGGTCGCGTCAACGGTGCGACCGTGCAGGCCGACGGTCGGACCTTCGAGATCAACGCGCGTGCGGTCGTCAACGCCGCCGGCGTGTTCTCCGACGACGTGCGCGAGATGGACGAAGGCACGCACCCGCACTCGATCCGGCCGGCCAAGGGCATCCACATCACCGTCCCCTGGCAGAAAGTCCGCAACGACATCGCGGCCATCGTGCCGGTCCCGAAGGACCGACGATCGATCTTCGTCGTGCCCTGGGGCGACTTCACCTACATCGGCACCACCGACACCGACTACGACGGCCCGATCGACGACCCTCAGTGCACTCCGGAAGACATTCAGTACCTCCTCGATGCCATGAACCTCGCGATGGCCGAACCGCTCACCGTCGACGACGTCGTCGGCACCTGGGCCGGACTGCGACCGTTGGTCACCGGCGGCACCGTCGGCCAGAAGACCGCCGACCTCTCCCGCCGCCACAAGGTGGCGACCTCGACCGGCGGCGTCGTCACCGTCACGGGCGGCAAGCTCACGACCTACCGCAAGATGGCCGAGGACACCACCGACGCCGTCGTCAAGGCCATCGGCCGGAAGGCCGCGTGTCGGACCAAGCGTCTCTCGCTGCTCGGTGCGACCGGTCCCGCTCCCGATGACGAGCACCTGGCCGGCCGGTACGGCAGCCTCGCCACCAACATCATGACCCTCGCCGATTCCGATCCGGATCTCGCCACACCGCTGGTCCCCGGTCTGCCCTACCTGCGGGCCGAGGCGATCTATGCCGTCCGCGAGGAGATGGCCACGACGCTCGACGACGTCCTCTCTCGGCGCACTCGGGCCCGTCTCCTCGCCCGTGACGCGTCGGCCGCCGCCGCCGAGAGTGTCGCCCGGCTCATCGCGGCCGATCTCGGGTGGGACGAGGCCCGTATCGCCGGCGAAGTCGAGTCGTACCAGGCGTCGATCGAGCACGAACGCACCTCGGCCGGGCTCGTCGAGACCGCGCTCGACGGTCACGGCCTCGACGCCTGACCCACCCCCACCCCGAACCCCACCCCCACCCGGGCGTTTGGCGTTTCCTGACGCGTCGCGCGCCACCATCCGCCAAACGCACGAGGAGCGGCGGGCGCGTAGCCTGTTCGGCCGTGACTGACTCCGGCACCCCCACCGTCCCCATCCCCTTCGGCCGCGCACCGGCCGACGTCACCGAGCGGCTCGGAGGCACCCGGGTCCCGGTCGGCGCCGATCTCCTCGCCGCGCTCGCAGCGACTGGTGCCGAGGTCCTCGTCAGTGATGACGTCACCGCCGAGGCCAGCCGGGACTGGTGGCCTCTCGCCATGATCTGGGCCGTCGACGGAGAGACGCCCGCCCGGGCCGCCGCGGTCGTGCGCCCGCGGGATGCCGACCAGGTCAGCGCAGTGATGGTCGCGTGCCACGCGGCGAAGGTCCCGGTGACCCCAGCGGCAGGTCGAAGCGGCGTGTGTGGCGCGAGTGTCCCGATTCACGGTGGGGTCGTGCTCGACCTGACCGCCATGAGCGGCATCGTGAGTATCGATCGCGAGTCGATGATCCTCGACGTCCTCCCCGGCACCTTCGGCACGTGGCTCGAAGCCACGCTCCAAACGGACCACCGCGTGACCGTCGGCCACTGGCCTCAGTCGATGGCCCTGTCGACCGTCGGCGGTTGGCTGGCGTGTCGCGGCGCCGGACAGATGAGCACCCGGTACGGCAAGATCGAGGACATCGTCGTAGGGCTCGACGTCGTCCTCGCCGACGGCCGCCGCATCACGACCGGGGGTGCGCCCCGCGCGGCCGTCGGCCCCGACCTCAACCAACTCTTCGTCGGATCCGAGGGGACGCTCGGCGTCATTACGGGTGCTCGACTCAAGCTGCACGCGCTCCCCGTCGCCGAACGACGCGCCGCGTATGCGTTCAGCTCATTCGCCGAGGCCAACGACGCGTGCCGACGCATCGTGCAGCGCGACGCGCACCCCGCGGTGCTCCGGCTCTACGACAACATCGAGTCCGACCGGACCTACAAGACCGGGCCGGACGATCACCTCGTACTCGTGCTCGACGAAGGCGATCCCGCGATTGTCGACGCGACCATGGGCATCATCGCCGAGGAATGCAAAACGGCTTCCCTCGCCGACATCGCGTTCGTCGAACAATGGCTCGGGCATCGCAACGACACGAGCGCGCTCCAGGCCCTGATCAGCCGCGACTACGTGGTCGACACCATGGAGATTGCCGCACCGTGGAAGGACTGCGTCGCGATCTACGACGCCGTGACCGCCGCTCTCCGCGCCGTTCCCGGCACACTCGCCGCGAGCGCGCATCAGAGCCACTCCTACCCCGACGGTGCGTGCCTCTACTTCACCTTCGCCGGCCAGCCGGCCCGGGAGGAACGGGAGCACTACTACCGGACGGTCTGGGAGGCCGGCACCCGCGCCGTGCTCGCCCACGGCGGCGCGCTCAGCCACCACCACGGCGTCGGCCTCAACCGGTCGCGGTTCGTGCGGGACGCACTCGGGCCGGCGTTCGACGTTCTCGCGGCAACCAAAGCCGCGCTCGACCCGCACGGCATCCTCAACCCCGGCAAACTCGGGCTCCCGGATCCGTGGGCCAACGGCGAGGAATGGCCCGACTGATGGAAGTTCTCGTCTGCGACATCGGCACCTCGTCGATCCGGGCCGCGATCGTCCACGCCGACGCGACCGTGCACCACGAACAGCAGCGGGTGTTCCTGCCCGACTCCCCCACGCCCGGCACCGTCGAGTTCGACGCGATGGCCATGGCCCACACCGTGCAGGAGGCCGCCGAGGCGGCGCTCGCGCTCCACGGTGGCCCGGTGGCCGCGGTCGGAATCACCAACCAGCGCGGTTCCACCGTGGTGTGGGATCGCGCCACGGGCGAGCCGGTCGGGCCTGCCCAAGGCTGGCAAGATCTCCGCACGATCATCAATTGCCTGATCCATCGCGGCAACGGATTTCGGTTCGCGCCGAACGCGTCGGCGACCAAGATCGAGAACATCCTCGACACGTTCGACCCCGACCGATCCCGCGACCTCTGCTTCGGCACCGTCGATTCCTGGATCGCCTGGCACCTGTCCGAAGGCGCGCTTCACGTCATCGATGCGAGCAACGCGGCGGTGACCACGATCCTCGAAGCCGACGGCTCCGGCTGGCATCAGGGGGCGCTCGAAGCCTTACGCATCCCCGAACGCATGCTCCCGACCGTCGTCGACACGACCGGGATCATTGGGAACGCCACCGCGCTCCCCGGTTCACCGCCCATCGCCGCACTCATCGGCGACCAGCAGGCGTCGCTCCTGGGCCAAGGGTGTGTCTTGCCCGGTCCCGCCAAGATCACGTTCGGGACTGGCGGGATGCTTGATCTCGTCGTCGGCCCCGACCGACCCGGCTTCGACACACGAGGCGGCGGCGGGACGTTCCCGATCATCACGATGCGCGCCGGCGGGGTCGACACGTGGGGTCTGGAAGCAATCATGCTCAGCGCGGGCACCAACATCGAGTGGCTGCGCGACGACCTCGGGATCATCCCGACCGCGGAGGCGAGCCACGACATCGCCCAGCAGTGTGACGACAGCGGTGGCGTGATGTACGTCCCCGCGTTGATGGGCCTGGGCACTCCGCAGTGGGACTACGGCGCCCGCGGCACCCTCCTCGGGCTGACCCGCGGCAGCGGACGACCCCACATCGTGCGGGCGGTCCTCGAAGGCATCGCCGAGCGGGGCGCCGACCTCGTGGAATCGGCCGAGACCGACGCCGCCATGACGATCGATGTCCTGCGCGTCGACGGCGGGATGTCGCGCAACCCCACGTTCATCCAGGCCGTCGCCGACGCCACCCAGAAGCCGGTCGAGATCTCACCGGTCAACGAGGCCACCACCCTCGGCGCCGGGTTCGCGGCCGGACTCGCCGTGGGAATGTGGCCGAACGTCGAGTCCCTGGCCGACACGTGGGCACCGATCGCCCGGTACGAGCCCGGAGCGCCGACCGATCGCGCCCGGTGGGCCGAGGCGGTCTCCCGAGCCGCGAAGTGGCTCGAAGACCTGTCCGCCGTCGACTTCTGATCTCAACTTGCGTCAATAACCCCCTCGATCGGGAGGGTTTTTGACGCAAGTTCGAGGGTGCCCACCGCGGTGACGGGGATCGTGGCGCGACCGATGAGGACGGCGCCGTGCACCCGATCGGGCGCCTCCCACTCGAGGTCGTAGCCGACGGGGACTCGTTCGCCGATGTCGGCGGCCGGATCCTCGACCCGGAGTCCGAACGCCTCGAGCCCGAAGCTCCAGTGCTCATCGGGCGTCTCACACGTCCACTCGGTCCACAGCCCGTCGGCGCGCAGTTCGATCGCCGAGCCGCGGGGCCGAGGGACGTCGTGGTCACGGACGACGAGGTAGCCCTCACCCACGTCGGGACCAGAGAACACCGCCTCGTACCGGGCCGGGCCCGAATCCGGGATCTCCAACTCGATCCGGCCGGTCAGGACCCCGGCGGCCGGCGGGGTGGCCGAGAACGCCAGCCGGTAGATCACTCGATGAGGGCGTAGTACGGAACCGACGGGTCGTACGGTGCTGCATCCGGAGCACCGTCGACCAGCGAGAGCGCCGCGTAGAGATCGAGGCTGTCACGGGGAACGGTCCAGTCGAGATCGTCGGCGATCCCGGCGGCGAGCGCGAACGGCCGGAGGAACGTGAAGTAGACGAACGCGCCGGCGTCGATCTTCTCCTTGCGGCTCATTCCCGCGATCAACCGATACAACTGCGACTGCGCCCGTTTGACCGCGGCGGCCACGTCGGCAAGTTCGCTGAGCGGGACCGGCGTCAAGGTGCCGCCGGTGCTGTCGAAGAGACCGAAGTGGGTGAGCCGCGAGAAGTAGTCGACCGGATCGGTGGTCGATGTTCCCCAGTCGTTGGCCGTGACCTTCACGTCGTCGAGGATGAACGCGCACGTGAGATTCGAGTGTGGGAGTTCGGCACCGACCTCGGCACTCCACGGGAAGTACCCGACGCCGAACTCGTTGAAATCGCGCACCAACATGGACCGGCCGTCGGCGAGTGGGTACGGCCCGGTGTCCTGGTACCCGGCACGCGTGTCGAAGTAGAGGAGGAAGAGGAACGACGTGAGCAACGCGTTGGTTTTCGCAATCTGTCGCCGGGTCGCGTCGTCGGTGACCGGCACCGCACCGGCAATGAGTTCGTCGGTCACGTCGGTGCCGTAGCGAGGGACGACCAGTCCGGCATCCCAGGCCTGGTGCTGACCGTCGCCGCGAAACGCCAGGGCAGCCGGCTCCCAGAAATCGAAGATCGTGCCGAGCCGTTCGAGATCATCGGCCGGGTCGAGGAGTCCGAAGGGTTCCAATGCGACCCGAATCACCAACGGCAGATTCGCGATCGACCACAGATGCACCGCATCGATCTGGTTGCCCGGACGGCGGCCCTTTGCTCCGAGCTCGGCCGGCGGACACGCGGCGCCGATCTGCTGCATCATCGCGGGATAGCGGCGGTACGCCTCGACGCACGACACCAAGATGTATGCCGTCACGGGGATGAGGGCCGACTCGAGCGCCGTGCGCTCGGCGGTCATCGCCCCCGAGATCCGCCCGTGGAATCGCAACCAGTCGTTGACGGCGTCCTTGTCCATTGCTCCCCTTCGGTGGTTCAGGCCGCCACGCGCACGACGCCGACATCGTCGCGACAGTCGACCTCGACCACCCTGCCGTCGGTCGGTAGACCCGCGGGAAACTCCGTCGCCATGATGCAGGGCACCTGGTACTCCCGACTCACGATCCCGATGTGACTCGACGGAGTCCCCGACATGCACACCACTGCGGTGAGCTCGTCGAAGATCGGGGCCAAGAAGGTCGCACCCGCGTCCTGCACGCCCGCGACCACGCCTTCCGCGCCGGCATCCATGAGCGCCAGCACATCATCGGGCGTATTCATCATGCGCCAAATACCGAGCACCGGCGTAGCGGTGAACACGGTCGTTCCTTTTCCCACCTGGGTCATGGACGCGCACGCTACCGCGCATCGTTAGATTGGTTTGCCGTGGACCCCCGCCCACTGCTCCTCCAACTCCGCCTGCGCGGCAAGATCGCCGACCCCGGCGGACCCGACACTGCGACTGCCGTCGCCGCCGGCCACGCGATCGTCCGGGGTGCACACCTCGTCCTCACGCCCGATGGCCGCGCCGAGGCCGACCGCGCCTTCGCCCTCTCCGACGACGCTCGCGAGGCCACGACGGCCGCGTACGAGCAGTTCCGGCCGCGCAACACCGAACTCATCCGCATCTGTCACGACTGGCAGGTACGCGCCGGTGGGCACGCCAACGACCACCGCGACGCCAAGTACGACTGGGACGTCATCGATCGGCTGGCCGCCGTCGACGATCGCATTGGCCCGGTCGTTCGGCGCCTGGGCCGGGCCCAACCGGACTTCGCCGACTACCGGCCCCGTCTACGAGACGCCCGCAGCCGGGTCGAGGACGGTCAGCACGACTGGTTCACCTCCCCTCGCATCGACTCGTACCACACCGTCTGGATGGAGCTGCACGAGCATTTCCTGGTCGGATTGACCATCGAGCGGGCCTCCGAATCGGTCGACACTCCATGACGATGACCGAGTCCGGCGCCCATCAGGTCTGGTTCGACACCGGCCACCACTTGATCCATACGGTGCAATGGAGCCCGCGCGCCCGCACCGGCGACTCCTCACCGGTGCTCCTGGTCCATGGCCTCGGCGGGAGCACGGTCAACTGGGATCTCGTCGGCCAGCGTCTGGCCGATCGGCTCGGAACCCAAGTGACGGCCCTCGATCTCCCGGGGTTCGGCCGGACCCGGTCCGCACACCGCCGCGCCGGATTCGGCGAGCATCGCGAGGTTGTCACCACATTCCTCCGCGAGCACGGCCCGGCCGTCGTCGCCGGCAACTCGATGGGCGGGGCAGTCTCGGTCGCCGTCGCAGCCGCCCATCCGGAACTCGTCGCCGGAGTCGTCCTCGTGAACGCGGCCTATCCGCGGCCGAGTGGGAACCTGGACCAAGTCGCGCGGACGATCAAGTTCGCCACCCTCACCCTCCCGCGCGCGACCACGCCCATCGTGAACGCCCGCTCCCGCAGACTCGGGCCTGAACGTCTGGTCGACGCGACGCTCCTCGCCGTCCTCGCTGAGCCGCAGGATCTCGACCCCGACGTACGGGACCGCCTCATCGCGCTCGCGGCCGAGCGCCGTCATTACCCCGAGGCCGCAACGGCGTACACCGAGAGCGGCGGGTCCCTGTTCCGCTACCTGATCACCGAAATGCGCGGGGACCTCGCCCGGCTCGACCGTCCGACGATGATCCTGCACGGTCGAGCCGACCGCCTGGTCCCGGTCTCGTTCGCGCGGGCCGTCGCCCGCCGACGTGACGACTGGCAGTACGTCGAACTCGCGGAGTGCGGCCACGCGCCGCAGTTGGAGATTCCGGAGCGATTCGTGGAGATCGTCAGCGGCTGGGCCGAACGCCGGCTTCGAGATCCAGCAGCGCCCGCTTGAACGCAACCCCGTCTCCGTAGCCGCCCCCGTATCCGCCGATTCCGTTGGCCGCGACCACACGATGACACGGGATGACGAACGGCACCGGGTTCTTCGCCATCGTCGATCCCACCGCTCGCGCCGCGCGCGGTCTACCGACCATCTCAGCCACTTCGCCATAGGTGACGGTCTCGCCGTACGGGACCTCGTCGCGCACGGCCACCAGAATGCGGCGCTGAAGCTCCGACAGCGTTGGCGGGAGTTCGACGTCGATCATGAACGACGTCCGGCGGCCGGCGAAGTACTCGTCGAGTTGACGGGCGATGGCACCGTCACGGCACGGCCGGGTCGCGTACTCGTCAACCGACGATGTCGGGAGTGAAATCGCGCGGACCCCGATGGCGCCCACCTCGACCACGATGTCACCCCACGGGATCTGCTGACGCCACCACTGCGTCACCCCGTCGGGTTGGGTCATCGCACGATCAGATCAGTCTCAGATGAGTCCGAGCGACGTGATCTCGGCCCGCTCGGCTTCGAGTTCGTCGGTCGTGATCGCGAGCTTCGCCTGTGCGAACTCGTCGTGAGCAAGACCTTCCACCACGCTCCAGCCGCCGTTGCCGTCGGCCTGGACCGGGAAGCCGTACTGCAAGCCCTCGGGCGTGCCGTACTCGCCACGACTGACGACCGCGAGGCTGGACCACTGCCCCGCCGGGGTCGCAGTCCGCGCACTGTTCACCGAGTCGATCGCGGCGTTCGCGGCCGAGGCCGCCGAGGAAAGCCCACGCGCCTCGATGACGGCAGCACCGCGCTTCTGCACGGTCTCGATAAAGGTGGTTTGCAGCCAGGCGGTATCACCGATGACCTCGGGCGCGGGCGCACCACCAATCTGGGCATTCGCGAAGTCGGGGTACTGCGTCGCCGAGTGGTTCCCCCAGATCGTGACGTTGGTGACGTCGGCCACCGGCACGCCGGCCTTCTGCGCGAGTTGGGTCTGGGCCCGGTTCTGGTCGAGCCGCGTCATCGCGAACCAGCGGTCGGCGGGCACGTCGGGCGCGTTGCTGCGGGCGATCAGGCAGTTGGTGTTGCACGGGTTCCCCACCACGAGCACCCGCACGTCGTCGGCCGCGTGCGCGTTGATCGCCTGGCCCTGGGGCTTGAAGATGCC
>JANLRZ010000087.1:0-18008 GCA_031362155.1 Acidimicrobiia bacterium
TCGGCCAAACTGCTCGTCCGCTCGGATGCGTCAACCTGCGTGCGCGTCGGGACGCTCCCGAGCTGCTCGCCTCTGCTCGTCCCTCGCTCCGGCTCGGGTGCCGGCAGAGGTAGGGAGTGCATCACCGGTCTCATCACGGCGCTGCGGCCTCTCCATACCCGCTCTTGGCCCTGCGGGCCGGGCCGCTCGGGCCCCGGCCGCAGCACGCACCCACCCAACAACCAGGCGCTGACCATCACGGCGCTGCGGCCTCGAGGGCGCGGGCGGCGCGGAACATGACGGCTTCGCCGAGCGCCGGGGCCAAGACCTGCACACCGACGGGGAGACCCTCGGCGCCCACACCGAACGGAACGGTTATCGCGGCGTGACCGGCAAGGTTCGTCGGGATGGTGCACACGTCGGAGAGGTACATCGCGAGCGGGTCGGCCGTCTTCTCGCCGATACGGAACGCCTCGGTGGGTGCCGTCGGCGAGAGCAACACGTCGAAATGTTCGTACGCGACCGCGAAGTCGCGGATGATCAGCGTCCGCACCTTCTGCGCCTTGCCGTAATACGCGTCGTAGTACCCGGCGGAGAGTGCATACGTCCCGAGCATGATCCGGCGCTTCACCTCGGGCCCGAACCCCGCGGCGCGAGTCCGCGCGTTCATGTCGGCCACGTCCTCGCCGTCGACTCGCAACCCGTACCGCACGCCGTCGTAGCGAGCGAGGTTCGACGATGCCTCGGCCGGGGCGATCAGGTAATAGGCCGAGAGTCCATAGGTACAACTCGGCACCGAGACCCTGTCCACCGTCGCGCCGGCCGCCTCCAAGGCAGCCGCAGCCTGTTCGACCGCGGCCCGCACCTCCGGCGCGATCCCGTCGACGTCGGTGAGTTCTTCCACGATGCCCACTCGCAACCCCGCAACATCGGCGCCCCCGGAAAGCGGAGTCGGCGCGGCGGTGATCGATGTGGAGTCCATCGGGTCATGGCCCCAGATCGTCTCGAGCATGAGCGCGGCATCGTCGACCGTTCCGGCAAACGGTCCGATCTGATCGAGGCTCGACGCGAACGCGATGAGCCCGTACCGGCTGACAAGCCCGTAGGTGGGCTTGACCCCGACCACACCGCAGAGCGCAGCGGGCTGACGGATCGAGCCGCCGGTGTCGGATCCGAGCGCAAGCGGCGCGTACCCGGCGGCAACGGCCGCGGCCGACCCACCGCTGGAACCACCGGCGACTCGGGTGAGGTCGTGCGGGTTGTGGGTGACACCGAAGGCCGAGTTCTCCGTGGATGAACCCATCGCGAACTCGTCGAGGTTTGTCTTCGCGATCGGGATTCCACCGGCGTCGGTGATGCGCTGGACCACGGTGGCGGTATACGGAGGGAGCCAACCGTCCAGAATCCGAGAGGAGCACGTGGTCGGGATTCCGCGGGTGCACAGATTGTCCTTGAGCGCCACCGGCACGCCGGCCAGCGGTCCCGGGTCCTCACCCCGGGCGACGGCCGCGTCGACGGCGTCGGCCGCCGCCCGCGCCTGATCGTCGAGCACGGCGTTGCAGGCGTGGATCTCGTCGTCTCTCGAAGCAATCGTGGCGAGATGGTCGTCGACGATCGATCGAGCCGACCGTTCGCCGCGGCGAACCGCGGCGGCGATCTCGAGTGCCGTCTCGGGCGATTCGCTCACGGTGCCTCGCCCAAGATGCGAGGCACACGGAACCGGTCGTCTTCGGCCAGGGGCGCCTGGGCGAGGACTTCGGCACGGTCGAGTGATGGGCGAACCGCGTCCTCCCGCAGGACGTTGACCAGCGGAAGTGGATGGGCCGTGGGCGCAACGCCATCGAGGTCCAGGGCCTCGATGTCGGCCGCGTGGCCGAGAATTCCCCCGAGTTCCACGGTGAGATGGTCGACCTCGTCGTCGGTCAGGGCGAGACGGGACAGTTTGGCGACGTGTCTGACGTCGGCACGAGAAATGGGATCAGCCATGAGCCGGCGAGTCTAGAAGTCGACGCCCCCGCAGCTTCCTACCTATAGGGGTCGTCGTTGCGACCGGGGTAGACCCACCAGGTGTCTGGGGAAGGCTTCCAGTTGGGGTCCTCGTAAATGCAGTTGACCGGACACACCGGCGGCAGACACTTCCCGCACCCCGAGCAAAGCTCCGGAAGGATGATGACATCGATCCCGTGGTTGAAGATCGCCCCGAACTGGGGTGGACAGTGCCGAATACACGTGTCGCAGTTGATGCAGATCGCCATGTCGATAATGAGCGGCGGGCTCTGCCACTTGGGATTGCGTTCGTGTGAGGCAATGCGTTCCTCGCGCGCACCGTCGGCCATCGGGGCAATGTAGACGGCTGCGCCGTCACGTCGGTAATGTCCCCTCACCCGATCGATCCGCTGCAGGAGGCACCCGTGTCCAAGACCGAATTCTTGTCCGACGAATGGTTCGTAGGTGTCGCGGCGCTCATGGCCGAGCACGGTGCCGACGCACCCGCCGCCACGAGCATGATGTTGAACATGGTCGTCACCGACACCCCGTGGGGCGAGCGCGAAATGCACATGGGCGCCATCGAGGGCGTGGCCAAGATGGGTCAGGGCCACGCGGAAGCCGCCGACGTCACCCTGACGACCGACTACGCGACCGCCAAGGAAGTGTTCGTCTCGGGCAATCAGCAGGCCGGGATGCAGGCCTTCATGTCCGGCAAGGTCAAGGTCCAGGGCGACATGACCAAGCTGATGATGGCCCAGCAAGGCGGCGGCCCCGGTGGCAACGAAGCGCTGACCCAAGCCATCCAGGACATGACGGTCTGAATCTCGGCGCGCGCCGAATGCGCACGTGAACTCGGTCACGCTGCGGCCCGGTTCATCCAATCTCGGGACCCAAGCCATCGCCGCTCCCATAGGGTCAGCCGCTGATGCCATTTCGTCGACCGTCTGATCCCGGCGCTGCCGATGCCACAGACGCGCTCGTCGACGGCGATCGCGCGCTGCGACGCGGGACCGCTCAATCAGCACTGCGGCACCGCGATTTCCGCCTGGTCTGGGGCGGCACGTTCCTGTCGAACATCGGCACGTGGATGCAGAACGTGCTGCTCGGCAAGTTCGCGCTCGATCTGACTCACGACGCCGGCTACGTCGGATTGCTCTATTTCGCCCAGCTCGGTCCGTTGCTGTTCCTGAGCCAGATCGGTGGAGTGATCGCCGACCGGGTCGACCGGCGGCGATACCTCGTCGTCATGCAGATCACCCAGATGGTGCTGTCCTTCGGGCTGGCTGCACTCGTGGTCGTCGAACATCCGTCCCGCTGGGGCATCTTCGGCTGCGTCCTCGCGATCGGGATCGTCAACGCGTTGAGCGCTCCGTCGATGGGCGCGATCCTGCCGACGCTCGTTCCCAAGGAAGACATCCCCGGTGCGGTCTCGCTCCAGTCGGTACAGATGAACCTGTCTCGCGTGCTCGGGCCCGTGATCGGTGCGCCGCTACTCGCCATCTTCGGGGCCGAGTGGGTGTTCGCGATCAACGCCGCGACCTACGCCTTCGCCGTCGCCGGATTGATGCTCGCTCGGTACGACGCCCGGAATCCCAACCCGATCCAGGGCCGCATCGGTGAGAAGTTGCTCTCAGGCATCCGGATCGCGTGGCACGACCTACTGCTCCGCCGGATCTTCATCACGATGTTCACGTTCTCGTTCTTCTCGCTCATGTACGTCGGCTTGTTCCCCGAGGTCGCCGAAACCAACTTCGGCATCACTGCGTCCGACGCGTACCTGCTTCTCTACGCGGTGTGGGGCCTGGGCGCGACACTCGGCGCGCTCACGATCGGCACGTACCTCGCCGAGCACTCGAAGGCGCGCATCGCTCGGTACTCGCTCGGGGTCTTCGCGGTCCTGCTCGCGGTGTTTGCATTCATCCGCAGCGCACCGCTCGCGTTCGTCGTCTCCCCGGCGCTCGGCTTCGTCTACTTCCTCGTCATCACCGCACTCTCGACGATCATGCAGGAACACCTCGAGGACGAGATCCGCGGCCGGATCATGGCCATCTGGATCATGAGCTTCGGTGGAACCGTCCCGATCGGGGTCTACGTGGGCGGCCTCATGATCTCGGCGCTCGGCATGACCATCAGCCAGGTCATGCTCGTGGGCGTCGCGGCCGCCGCCCTCTTGGCGTGGTATTGCGACCTCGCCGCGGTCGGTGCCGACGATCTGGAGACGATCGCCGGCGAGTAGGTCCGGCCTTACGCGGCGTCGACCATCGCCAGTGCGCCTCGGCCTCGTCCGGCGATGAAACTCGCCGCGACCGCACCGCCCACCGCGACCACTCCCCCGACGACGTAGGCCGCAGCGAAGGGAAACCCGTCGGCGGATCCGCCCTGAATCGTGGACAGGATCTGGATCCCGGCCACGGTGCCGATCTGGCCGACCATCTGCTGGGCCGCGTTCGCCACGCCCAGGTCGCGACTCGACACCGTGTTGGCCACGACCGTCACGAGCGACGGCATCGACGCGCCCATGGCCAGGCCCGAGAGCGCCAACCCGACGAAGACGAGGCCGACCGTGTCGGTCACGACGGCCGCGACGAACACGGCCATGGACGCCACCAGCAACGTCGTTCCGGTGAGTCCGGCGCGGCGTTCACCGACTCGCGCCGCGAGGTAGCCGGAAGCAGGCGCGGTGAGGCTGAACGTGAGCGGTCGACACGCCATAGCCCACGACGTGGCCGCGACCGTGAACCCGAACCGTGATTGCACGAGGAGGGGCGTCACGATGAACCCGCCCATGTAGGCAAAGTTGGCGCAGAACTGGGCGACGAGCGACGCGCTGAAGTTCCGTTTCCGGAAGAACTGCAACGGCAGCAACGGGCGTTCCGCTCGACGTTCGATCCGGACGAACTGCCAGAGCAGTACTGGCGCGGCGACGATCAGTGCGATCACGATCGGAGAGTCGAAGCCGAGGTGACTGCCGACGGTGAGCACCAACAGCGCCGAGACGGTGGCCCCGGCGAGAGTCGCGGCCCCGGCGAGGTCGAGCGGTTCGTGGTCCCGCCGCGGGGTTTCGCGCAACACGACGAACGCCAACCCCAACGCGAGCGCCGACAGTGGAATCTGCGCGATGAAGATCGCCCGCCAACCCAGCGCGTCGACCACCGGGCCCCCCGCCACCAGGCCGATCACGGGCGCACCGGCACCGACCAAGGACCACCAGCCCATGGCCTTGACACGGTCTTCTTCGCGAAACGCCTGCATGATCAGCGCCATCGAGGCCGGTCCGATGGCGGCGCCCGGGAGCGACCCGATCGTGCGAATCGCGATCAGCGCCGGTCCGTTCCAGGCGAAGGCCGTGCAGGCGGCGCCGATCGTGAAGCCCGCGAACCCGAGGAGATACAGCCGGCGGTGGCCGCGGGTGTCTCCGATCTTGCCCATGAGCGGCATGGTCAACGCCAACCCCAGGAGCGGGCCGGTGACCACCCACGTCAGGTCTTGCGGAGCAGTGTGGAGATCGCGCGCGACCTCGGGGAGTGACACCGCGAGAATCGTGATGCTGAACCCGGTGGCAAACAGTCCGGTCAGGACGGCAACGAGTACCAGCCACGGAGAGCGATCACTCGCCTGGAACCGGCGAATCCGATGCTCGAAGAGGAACGGCCAACCAACAACCGGGACTTCATCGCCACCCGGGGCGTCACCGAGAAAGGTCGGTGGCCGCGGGAAAGACACGCCCCGAGGCTAGGAGTTTGGGTGCCGGGCTACGCCAGGGAATCCGTGGATGTGACCGAGGACCGGTCCGTCGTCACCGGTTCGACGATCTCGCCACGGAGGAGTGCTTCGATCCGTGCCGCGAACGACTGCGGCGAGATCGTCGCGGGTTGCGGCCGGAGCGGACGTCCGAAGCCCATCCCCGGTCGGGTCTGGGTCGGATGGGTCGTGCCTCCGGTTGCTGGCCTACGCATCTCACTCCTCTGCGGGAACCCCGGCGGGGTTCACTCTCCGCAGTCATTATCGAGAAGATCCGCTGCGAGACAAGAGGGCTCATCGACTCATTTCCATCACGCAGCGTGACCAAATCGGGCGGAGTGCGACATTCATTCTCCCCAGTTTTCGGGAGTGGGCGTCGTCGCGACTTCACGATGCGTGACGAAATACCGCGCACCACCCAGAGTGGGATCCTCGCCACGAGCACCACAGGAGACAACTCAGCGCGCACGGGCAACACGCGCGAACCGCGGCCGCGCGCCCGCTTAGAAGTAGACGTCGATGATCGTGCCGCGCGGCACCGGCGCGACCGATGGCGTCGGCGCCTGCGCCTTGGCTCTCCCCTTGACGACGCCATTGGCCCGGATCTCGACGCCGGCCGCGGCGGCCGCGGCCGTGATCTCGGCGATCGTCGTCCCGACGAAGTTCGGCACGACGACGAGATCCTGGCCCTTGCTCACGACGACGGCGACGGCGGAATCACGAGCGGCCTCGGCGCCGGTCGCCGGCTCGGTGCGGATGACCTTGTCCTTCACGACCGTGTCACTGAACTCGTCGACCCGCCGGGCGCCGAGTTGGCTCGACTTGAGGATGCCGACAGCCTCCTCGTAGGTCTTCCCGACGACGTTGGGCACGACTCGCGGCACCGGTCCGGTGGACACGACGAGGGTGATCTCGGTATCGGGTTGCGCCCGGCCCTCGGGGAGCGTTCGGATGATCTGATCCTTGGGGACGGTCTCATCGGCCTGCGGCTTGACCACGACCACGAACTGCGGCTCCAGCACGGCGCGCGCGTCGGCTTCGGTCTTGCCGCGCAAGTCAGGAATCGGGACCGGCCTCGGTCCACGCGAGACGACCACACGGATCGTCTCGCCTTCGGCCAGGAACGAACCCGCCGCCGGGCTTTGTTCGATCACGAACCCCTTGGGTTCGCCACTGCGTCGGAACTCGGGTTCGACCAAGAACTTGCTCTCGAAGTCGATGCTCTTGATCTGGGTCTCGGTCTTGCCGATCAGCAGCGGGACCGGAGACGAGGGACCGCTCGCCGGTCGAGCCAGCACGAAGGCCACTGCGGCCATCGCCACCATGATGACCGCGCCCAACACGAACGGGGCGGTTGATCGGGGCCGCGGAGGGAGCCGAACCGTCGAGGCGGGTCGACCCGAACGCGGCGTCGCTCGACGCGTCGGCTCGTCCTGATCGAACAGGGGCGGGGCCACGACGGCGTGCACCACCTGGGTCGGATGGGGATCGTCGGTGACTTCACCCAATCCCGCGAGTGCGAGGGGTCCGGGCGGCGGGAGCGCTTCCGCCGCGTCGGCGAGTTCTTGCCTCATCGCCTCCGCGGCGAGGTAGCGACCGGCGGGATCCGAGCTGCACGCCCGTTCGACCACGGGCACCAGCGGACCGAGCGCGGCCGGCACGTCGACCTCGGATTCCTGTCGGAGTCCGAGCGTGCCGAGCGGCGAGTCGCCGACGAGGGGAACGGTCCCGGTCACCGTTTCGACCAAGACCAAGCCCAGCGCGTAGATGTCGGCCCGACCGTCGAGCGGGGCGCCGGTCGCCTGTTCCGGCGCGGCGTACCGCGCGGTGCCGAGGACGGTGCCCGCCGGTTCGGTCCAGCTCGCTTCGGCCAACGCGCGCGCGAGCCCGAAGTCGGCGACCCGCACGATGCCATGCTCGTCGAAGAGAAGGTTCGCAGGCTTGATGTCTCGATGGACCAGGCCACGACTGTGCGCGTATTCCAGTGCGGCCGCGACCTGCCCACCGACATGGGCGGCTTGGGCGGTGCTCAGTCGGGTCCCGCGGTCGAGCATCCCACGTACCGAACCGCCCGCGAGCAGTTCCAGCACCATGAACGGCACGCCGTCCTCGCCCCAGTCGTAGACCGCCATCACGTTCGGATGGTGCAGCGAGGCCGCGAGTTGTGCTTCCGATCGGAACCGGCGCAGGAACCCGGCGTCATCCGCCAAGGCAGCATGAAGTACCTTCACCGCGACGCGTCGGCGAAGGCGAATGTCGTCGGCGACATACACGCGACCGCTGGCCCCTGAGCCAATGGCTCCCAGGAGGCGATAGCGGCCGGCGAGCACCCGTCCGACGAGGTCGGCGGTGACAACTCCGGCCATTGCCACGAGGGTACCGGCCGGAATGTCCGGATCCGCGGCACCGGAGCGCGGAACATTCCGGGCGATGGTCCAATGTCCCGATCGCGGCGATACGGTGCGCAGGTGGAGAACGGATCATCACCACCTGCCCGCACTGCGGCCACCCCGCGGCCGGCGGCGGAAAAACCACCGCTCTTTCGTCATCCCGGTCGGGTCGCGATCGTCGGCGGCGGCCTGTTCCTTGTGGCGGCGTTGATCGCCGGTGCGATCGGCAGTGCCGACACGTCGGATCTCTCCTCGAAGGAGACCAAGCCCAAGCAGGTGCAGTCGGTCTCTCCCGCCCCGGGTTCCATCGTCGGGCCGAACACCCCGATCGTGGTCGACCTGCGCGACCACCTCGTCGGCGACCTCACCGTGTGCGGACCGAACCCGCAGGACTGTACGCCGATCCCGTTCGACCAGGTCCGGTTTGTGAGCGGATTAGGTGAACTCACGTTCAAACCGGCCGATGGCACCGACCTCGGCGCGTTCAACGCCGGGCCGGTCACAGTGCGCGTCGACTACCGAGCCCAAGGCACGACCGCGACCGATGCCGGCAGTTACTCCTGGAGTTTCGAGTCCAAGGCGTAACCTCGGCGGTTTCGTCAGTCGACGACGAACGTCGCCGTGCCCTTGATCGCCGCGCCGCCGCCCACTCGCGTCGCGACCAATTCGAGGTCGACGGTGCGCGCGTCGTCGTCGCGGCCGACCACCGTGCCACTGCACACGAGCCGATCGCCTGGCCAGACCTGCTCACGAAACTGCACGCCGAACTTCCGCACGTTGCGCGGTCCGAGCCAGTCGGTGGCGTAGCTCGCGAGGATCCCGGCCTGGAGCATCCCGACGGAGAACGCTCCGGGGTATCCCGCCGACTGTGCGAACTCGTCGTCGTGGTGAATCGGGTTGAAGTCTCCCGACGCACCTTGGTACTGCACGATGTCGGTACGCGTGATCGGTCCGTAGTCCCGGTCCGGCGCGGCGACACCCACGGTGAGTTCGTTCCAACTCGGCATCACGCACCACCCGCGTTCGCCGTTGCCGGCTTCCCGGTCTCGATCGCCGTCGATCGTGCTTCGGCGACGAGCGTGCCGGACTCGTCTCGGAACTCCGACACCGTGATGACAAAGGTCATCGTGCCACCCCGCTTGCCTTCCTTTTCGTAGATGTCATCGACCCGGGTCTGAACCGTCAAGGTCGTTCCCGCAGCCGGTGGTGGCCCATGGAACGTGTACTCCTGCGCGCCGTGCAGCAAGCGACGAAGATCCATCTTCACCTTGGAGAACACCGACTGACCTTTCGGCGACCAGAACGAGACCGTGCTCAGGAACGTCGGCGGGATCACCGGTTCGTTCCCCTCCAGATAGTCGGAACTGTCGGATTGGGTCGCGCGGGCGAACTCGCGCACCTTCCCGAGTTCGACCACCATCGTGAACGGTTCGTCGGTGGCACCGATTGCCGACCGATCGGCCATACCTACTCCTCTGGGTCTTGGGGCCCGTGCTCGAGCAGCTGCACGAACGCGGCTTCGTCCAACAACGTCACACCGAGTTGCTCGGCCTTCGCGAGCTTGGAACCGGGATTCTCGCCCACGAGCACAAAGCTTGTCTTCTTCGACACGCCGCTCGTGACCTTGCCACCACGAGCGTTGATCTCGGCCTCCGCCTCGTCGCGGGTGTACTCCTCCAGCCCGCCAGTCAGGACGAACGTTCGACCGGTCAGCGTCTGGGGCGCGTCCGGTGTGTCCACCACGGGCGCGGCGAAGTTCACACCCGCGACCCGCAACTTCTCGATCACGGCGCGATTGGTCGGGATCGTGAACCACGCGCGCAGGCTTTCGGCGATCACCGGACCGACGCCTTCCACCGCCGTCAGCTCCTCCGCGCTCGCGGCGACGATCGCGTCGAGATCAGGGAACGCCCGGCTCAATGCGGTGGCCGCGGTCGGGCCGGCGTGGCGGATGCCCAGCGCGACGATTACCCGCGCCAAGGGTTGGGTCTTCGAGGCTTCGATCGCCGCCAACAGGTTGCGCGCCGAAATCTCGCCCATGCGTTCCAACGCGATCAGTTGGTCGTGGGTGAGCGAGTACACGTCGGCGGCGTCCTGCACGAGCCCGGCGTTCACGAGTTGGCGCACTCGCTCCTCGCCGAGGCCTTCGATATCCATGCCGCCGCGCCCGGCGAAGTAGATGATCTTCTGCTCGCGCTGCATCGGGCAGTCCGAGCTCACGCACCGCCGATCGACCTCACCGTCGAGTTGGACGAGGGGTTGGCCGAGTTCGCACGGGCACGTGGCCGGGAACTTCCACTTCCGGGCTCTCTTCTTCCGCTTGGCGAGAACGGGCCCGACGACCTCGGGGATCACATCACCGGCCTTCCGTACGATCACCGTGTCGCCGACTCGCACGTCTTTGCGCGCGACCTCATCGGGGTTGTGGAGCGTGGCCATCTGGACCGTCGACCCACCGACGAAGACCGGTTCGAGCACCGCGAACGGAGTGGCCCGACCGGTACGGCCGATGCTGACCATGATGTTTCTGAGGACCGTCGTCTTCTCTTCGGGCGGAAACTTGAACGCGATGGCCCACCGGGGGGCGCGGCTCGTCGTGCCCATTTCCGCCCGCTGGGGCAGCGAATCGACCTTCACGACCGCACCGTCGATCTCGTAGCCGAGCGAGTGACGATCCGTCTCCATCCGGGCGCAGAAGTCGTGGACCGCGTCGAGATCCGCGAGCTGCTCGATGTGTGGGTTCACAGGGAAGCCGAGTTCCCGGAGCCAGTCGAGCGTCTCGTGGTGACTCGTGAGTTTGGGACCCTTCGCCACCGCGCCCGGCTGGTAGCAGTAGAGCGACAGGTTCCGGCTCGCCGTGATCGCGGAATCGATCTGACGCAACGACCCGGCGGCCGCGTTCCGAGGGTTCGCGAACAGCCGGTCGTCCGTCTCCGCCTGGCGCTCGTTGAGTTCGGTGAACGACGCCAGCGACATGAACACCTCGCCGCGAACTTCCAGTGTCTCGGGGATTCGTTTCCCGTGTAAGGCCTGCGGGAGATCCCCGATCGTCATCACGTTGGCGGTGACGTCCTCACCGATCTGGCCGTCGCCGCGCGTCGCGCCGCGGACCAGACGACCACGTTCGTAGAGCAGGGAGATCGCGAGTCCATCGAGTTTGGGCTCCCCGACATAGGTGACCGGCTCGGTCACGAGCTTCGCGATGCGCTCGCCCCAGGCGAAGAGATCGGCGCGCGAGAACGCATTGTCGAGCGACATCATCGGTTGCAGGTGCCGCACTTCCGAGAACGGCGTGGGAACCTGCGCGGATCCCGGGCTCTGCGTCGGCGAATCTGTCGTGACGAGGTCGGGGTGATCGGCCTCGATCCCGCGCAACTCGTTCAAGAGGTCGTCGTATTCGGCGTCGGTGACTTCCGGTTCGTCGTGTCCGTAATAACGCTCGTCGTGATACCGAATGAGGTCGCGCAGTTCCGCGACTCGTTCGGTGATCTGCTTCGGCGCCATGGCCGGCGACTCTACGACTCCCGCTCTTGGCCCTGCGGGCCGGGCCGCTCGGGCCACGGCTGCGCCACGTACCTGTTCAGAATGCGGGCGGGTCGGTGGTGCTCGGCGCAGCCTCTCTAGGGTTTCACGCGCCGGCAGTGAGGCGAGCCGCCGCGCGTTGGGCGGCCACTCGTTCGGCCATCTCCGACGCGAGCCGCAGCGACCGTTCGGCCTGCGAGACGCCGTGGTTGGCCAGACCGCAGGCGGGCGTGATGATCGCCTGACTCCGAAGCCGCAGCGGTTCGCACCCCCGGCGAGTCAACTCACACCACGTGCCGACGAGTTCACGCCACAGTGACTCGGGCGACTCCCCGATCGGACGGTCGGTCGGCACCGCGCCCCAGGCAATCCAGCCGTCGGCATCGATGTGGCGCACCAGGGTCCCCACGTCGTTGATCAACCGAGCCGAGACCGGCAGGCCGAGCACGGTCGGCCCGGCTTCGAACGCAAGCCGGACGTCGCCGTCGCCACACACGTGGATGCCGGTCTCGACCGAACTCGCAGCCAACGCGCTCGACAGCAGGTCGATGGCGTCTTCCCGTTCGATCGGTGCGTCGTCGCGTGCCCACAGCACCAAGGCCGGTTCATCGAGAAACAACAACGGCCGAGCGCCCCGCAGCCGGGCGGCGAGCAGGTCTTCGAGGGCACCGATCCATTGCTCGACCGCCTCGAGTGCCCGTTCGAACGCGACCGCCGGTCCGAGGCCCGCGTGCACCAACGCGGTCCCCAACGTCAGCGGTCCGACGACCTGGGCCTTGACCCGCGGAATCGGCTCGGGCGCGACCGCGGCGGCGTCCAAGAAGCCGAGCAGGCCGGCGTGGGACTCCATCGTGAAGCGCACGTCCAGGGGTTCGCCGACGCGATCCGCGTCGACGATCAGCGAGCCGTCCGGCGCGATCGTGACCTCGGGAAGCGCGTTGGCCCACTGCGCCACGACACCCTCGGCCGGAACCGCCAGTTGCGGGATCGCGGGCAGGTCGGGATTGACGCGCAAGACCAGATCGGCGGCAGCGGCAGCATCCGTGAACGGCAGGCTCCCGATTCCCGTCGCCAACCCCGTAGGGAACACTCCACCGTGCAGGCTGTGGGACATTCGGTTCGTAGTATACGAACGCCCCTTTCGCACTCTTCGAAGCGAGCGCATTTCATCTCGATGAATACCTGGGCGCTGCGCGCACTCTGGATCAGCCTGCCGGTGACTGCCGGCTCGGCATTCGCCGACGCGATGGCTCCATGGGCCGACGCGCCGAGACTTGTCGCGACCGCGCTCCTGTGGGCGGCCTGGACTGCCGTCGTGTTCGCCACGTTGGTGCCCCGGCCGTGGTCGCTCACGGTGACTCGGCTCGTCACTCCGATCGCGCTCGGCGCTGCGATGGCTGCGCTCCTCACCGGCCGGGCGTCGACCCTCGCCGGCTGGGCCGCGATTGCGATACTGGCGATCGCCGTCGGGCTCGGCACCCGAGGTGAGTTCGCTCGCACCTGCGCGCAAGGCGCCGCCTACGGCGACGAGGAACGCTTCCCCCTGAAGGTGCCGCCAGGTGTGGCGCTCGGGATCGTTCCGCTCGCGCTCGTGGTCGTCGCATCGGCGGTGGTCGTCGCGCCCATCCTGCTCGCCGGTGAGCGCTGGGCGCTCGGGATCGCCCTCCTCGTCCTGACCAGTCCCCTCGCGTTCGTGACCATCCGGCTCGTCCATCAGCTCTCGATGCGCTGGGTCGTGCTCGTTCCGGCGGGTCTAGTGATCGCGGACCCACTGACCCTCACCGATCCCGTGCTGTTTCCCCGGCCGCACATCATGGGCCTCGGCCCGGCCGACCCATCGCGCCGGCCGCCCGACGGAGCATGCGATCTCCGTCTGGGTGCGTCGTTCGGTTCCTGCGCGCTCCTCCTCGACGACGACGCGCCCATCATCCGCCGGGTCCGCCGCGAGGGCGTGACCATTCAAGCCAATCTTCTACTCGTGACCCCGACCGCCGCGCCGTTGCTCCTCGAACGCGCCCGCGCCCGGCGCATTCACGTCCGCACCGAGTAACCCCGCTCCCCCCACCCGCCCACCCACCGGCGGCGTTTGTCATCTCATGATCGTCAGCGGACCACCGGTTGCCAAACGTTGGAACGTGGGAGGGTCACGTCGCGATGGCGGAGCCGAGGACTCGGTCGTCGTCGCCGGCGCCGGTCCCGTAGAACGCAACGGTCTGGCCGGGTGCGACTCGCGGCTGGGGCGTCTCCCACTCCAAACGCTCTTCGCGCCAGGTCGCCCGGTGCGCGTCGCCATGGGATCGGACCTGAACGTTCACGATCGCGCCGTCGACAATCGGCGTATCAGTGAACGTCGGTCGGGTGAACGTCACCGAGTCGCGCAGCAAGTCGCGCTTGTCGCCCAGGGTGACCGTCGCACTCGCCGCGTCGACATCGACCACGTACCGGCGCGCACCGGTCGCGACTGCGAGGCCGCGACGCTGTCCGACGGTGAACGCTCGCACGCCGTCGTGCGAGCCGACGACTGATCCGTCGGCATCGACGATGTCGCCGGGCGCGGGCGGCACCCGAGCATCGAGAAACGCCGTGCGGCCACCGCGCGTAATGAAGCACACGTCCATGCTCTCGGCCTTGGTGGCCGTGCGCAGACCGAGACGGGCCGCATGGGCACGCACATCGGCCTTCGTCATCTCGCCGACCGGCAGCACCGTCATCGCGAGTTCGTCTTGACCCAGAACCGCCAGCACATAGGACTGGTCCTTGGCGGGGTCCTCGCCGCGTCGGAGTTCAGTCGTACCGGACGACGGGTTATGGGTGAGGCGGGCGTGGTGACCGGTGGCGAGGGCATCGAATCCCATGGCCCGGGCGCGGTCGAGCAGACGTCCCCATTTCATCGAACGGTTGCATTCGATGCACGGGTTGGGTGTACGACCGTCGGCGTAGGCCTGCACGTAGGGGTCGACGATCTGATCGTCGAACTCCTCGGAGAAGTTGAAGACGTAGTGGGGAACGTCGAGTTGCGCGGCGACCCGGCGCGCGTCTTCGACGTCCGACACTGAACAGCAGCCGGAATCACTCTCGCCTCCCCACAACTTGAGGGTGACACCGGTGATGTCGTGACCCTGATCCCGTAACAAGGCAGCCGCCACCGAAGAATCAACCCCGCCGCTCATCGCGACCAGGATCCGGCTCATGCGGCGACCGCGGCCCGCAACTGCTCGACCGCCCTCGGGATCTCGGCGAGCGCGAGTTCGACATCGGCGTCGGTCGACGCGTAGCCGAGACTCAATCGAATCGAGGCCGTGGCGTCGGCCCGACTCATGCCCATCGCCGCGAGCACGTGTGAGATCTCGGTGGCCCCCGACGAGCACGACGATCCCGCGGCGGCATTCAGGCCTCGCTGATCGAGCATGACGAGCAGCGCTTCGCTCTCCACGCCGCGGAACCCCAAGTGCAGGTGACCGGCCGTCGTGTGCTCGGGCGCGCCATTCACGAACGTGGCGGGGATGGTCGCGAGCAGGCCGTCACGCAGCCGGTTTCGCAACGTCACAATCCGGGCCATCTCCTCGGCGCGGCGTTCGTGCGTGATCGAGAGTGCCGCGGCGAGCGCGACGACTCCGGCGACGTTCACGGTGCCGGCGCGCAGCCCCCGCTCCTGACCACCACCCTCGATCTCCGCGTCGATCTTCACATCCCCCCGGGCGACGAGCACGCCGACGCCCTTGGGGCCCCCGAACTTATGACCGGAGATCGCCACGAGGTCGAACCCATTAGTGACCTCGGCGACATCGACCCACGGCACGGCCTGGACCGCGTCGGTGTGCAACCGCGCGTGTGGTGCATGGTCGCGGACCAATGCGGCGATCGCGTCGAGCGGCTGGATCGATCCCACCTCGTTGTTGACGGTCATCACCGACACCAGCGCGGTGGTCGCATCGAGCTGGGCGGCGAGGTCGTCGAGATCGACGAGGCCCTCGGCAGTGATCCCGGCCTCCGCTACTCGAAAGCCTTCCGATTCCAAGCGGTGGGCGGCCGCCAACACGCCCTTGTGCTCGAAAGCCGTGGTCACAACGCCGCCGAGCGCGGGCTCAACACGGCGGGCGGCACGCGCACCACCTTTGATCGCGAGGTTGTCGGCTTCGGTTCCGCCGCCGGTGAAGTAGACCTCGTCCGGCGCGGCACCGAGCACTCCCGCGACTGCTTCACGGGCCTCTTCCAAGGCCGTCTTGGCCGTACGCGCCGCGCCATGGCTCCCCGACGGGTTCCCCGGATGGTCGGTGAGGAACGGCAGCATCGCCGCCACTGCCTCCGGCCGCATCGGCGTGCTCGCAGCGTGATCGAGGTACGCGGTCGTGGTCATAGCGAGACAAGTCTACGAAGCCGCTCGGTCACACCCCGAGCGGCCGGGACACCCGACCACACACGCGCACCACCCCGTCCAAGACTCCTGGCACCAAATCAAAGCGAAGCCGCTCGGTCACACCCTCTAGTTTGGGGCACATGTCTGTTTCTCATCCGCAGACGGGCGCGGTCCCCTCGACGCCCGATCGCGGTGTCATCACCCACGGCCTGAGCAAATGCTTCGGCGACCTCTGGGCCCTACGCGACCTGCACCTCAACGTCGCGCCAGGCACCGTGCTCGGCCTGCTCGGCCACAACGGTGCGGGCAAGACCACCGCGATTCGCATCCTCACGACCTTGAGCCAACCGAGCGAAGGCTCGGCCACGGTGGCCGGCTTCGATGTCGTCACCCACGCCGAGCAGGTCCGGGAGCAGATCGGCGTGGCCTCCCAGACCGCGACCGTCGACGACCTCATGACCGCACGGTTGAACCTCGAAGTCATCGGGCGGTTGCGGGGCCTGAGCAAGGCCACCGCGACCGCACGAGCCAACGACCTCCTGGAGCAGCTCGACCTCACCGATTTCGCGACTGCGCTGGTGAGGACCTACTCGGGCGGAATGCGCCGCCGCCTGGACCTCGCCGCGAGCCTCATGGGGGATCCCGCGGTCCTGTTCCTCGATGAGCCGACCACCGGCCTCGATCCACTCAGCCGGGGCCACCTCTGGGACATGCTCGGCGAGTTGGTGCGCGGTGGCACCACCGTGCTCCTCACGACGCAGTATCTCGAAGAGGCCGATCGCATGGCCGACGACATCATCGTGCTCGACCACGGCCGCACGGTCGCCCACGGCACCCCCACCGAGCTGAAGGCGAGGATCGGCGGGAACCGCCTCGACGTCACCCTCACTCCGACCGACGACCTCGACGCGGCCGCCGGCGTGGTCGGGCCCTTCATCGACCGGGCTCCCGCGATCGACCATGAGGCCCGAGTGCTGACTCTGCCGATCCGGGACGGCGTACGCAGTATCGAGGTCCTCCGCGCGCTCGACGACGCCGGCATCGACGCGATCGACGTGACCCGTCGTGAGGTCACCCTCGACGACGTCTTTCTCACGTTGACCGGAACGAAACCCGAGCCCGAGCCCGAACCTGAAGGAGCAAGCTCGTGAGTAAGCCGTCCATTCCGACGAACTGTCGTCGCGCGCGGCGAACGGGGCCCGAGTGGCCCGGCGCAGCCGAGAGCGGGGAAGCGTGAGCAAGCACCTGGTGGCCGACGCGCGGGTGTTGGCCCGGCGCAACATCGAACACATCCGTCAGGTCCCCGAGAAGTTGACGAACGTGACGGTCCAGCCGCTGATGTTCGTCTTGTTGTTCGCCTACATCTTCGGGGGCGCTATCCAAGTCGACGGCGGCAGTTACGCCGAGTACTTGATGGCCGGCATCCTCATCCAGACGCTGACCTTCGCCATGATGGGCCCGGCAATGTCGGTCGCCACCGACTTCCAAGCCGGGGTGATCGACCGGTTCCGGTCGCTGCCGATTCCACGCCCGGCCTACCTGCTCGGCCACTACTTCGCGGAGATGCTCGGCCAGATCCTGACCATCGTCATCCTCCTCGCCACCGGACTGGTCGTCGGGTGGCGCACCCACAGCAGCGTGCTCGAGGTCACCGAAGGCATCCTGTTGCTGCTCGTGTTCTCCACCGCGATCGTCTGGCTCGGCATCTGGCTCGGGATCCTCGTCCGGTCGCCCGACGCGGTGATGGGCATCGGCTTCGTCATCGTGTTCCCGCTCACGTTCATCTCCAACGCGTTCGTGCCCATCAAGACCATGCCGATCGCGCTCCAGTGGATCGCGAGCCTGAATCCAGTCAGCGTGCTGATCGCCGCAATCCGTGAACTGTTCGGCAACCCGGTCACGCCGGTCACCCAACATGTGTGGCCGATGGACAACCCGGTGCTCGCGGCCTGGATCTACAGCCTCGTGCTCGTGGTCATCGGCTGGGTCGTCGCCCAACGGCGCTACATCGTCCGCACGACGGAGTAGCC
>JANLRZ010000138.1:0-7494 GCA_031362155.1 Acidimicrobiia bacterium
CTCGGCGCGCTGGTCTTCGGAACCTAATCAAGCGACGCCGCTAGCAGTTGGACGCTTCGCATGCGGATTCCGCGAGGGATTGGGCGCCCTCCGCCTCCTCCGATGCGTAGTTCGCCGTGATCTCAACATCGTCCAGCGTCACCTGTGCGTCGACGAGTTGGCTCTCGGCATCCTCGAGACGGGTTTCAGCATCATCCAGACGAGTTTCAAGTTCAGAAACGCGGTCCTGGAGCTGAGTCGCATCGGGGGTCGCCCCTCCCGACTGACAGGCAGCCGTTCCGAGCCCGAACGCAAGTACCAATGAGATGAGTGTCAGTCGTCGAAGCATCGGGCGAGGATGCCAGACGCATCGCCTCGACTCGGGGACCTCACGCCCCGGCCGCGCTGACAATCCGCTGACAATGCGCATCCAGAGATCGACTGGCCCCGTACCCAAACGCTCGGATACGGGGCCTGACCTGCATTTCTTGTGGTCGGGCTGCCGGGACTCGAACCCGGGACCTTCGGTCCCCCAGACCGACGCGCTAACCAAGCTGCGCCACAGCCCGTACGAAGGGCGTGAGTCTAGGCAACCCCGACCGCGACCTTTGGTCTGGAGCGGGGTGAAATCCCCCACCCACAGACCAAAAGTCGCGTTGGTGGGTCAGCTGACCAACCAGCCGAGGCCCTGGAACAAGCGGTAGAGCAGATAGATCGCGATCGCGACGCCGAGGAGCTTGAGGTGCCACGGGATCGGAGGGAGCGGCTCTTCCTCGGCGGCGGCCAGGGCCACGTCTCCGACTTCGACCGCCCGTCCACAGGTGGGACAGGTCCCCTCGGTCGTCACCGTCGACGGGGAGAAGAACCGATCGCAGTCATGACACCAAGGCACCGCGGCACCCCGCTCAGACGGGCGGAACGCCGTGACGGCGCGGGAAGTCCTCCCGCACCCGGGTCCGAGCCAGTGCGAACCGCGCGATGAGTTCGTCCCGGAGCGCGTCGGGCTCAATCACGGCATCGACCACGAGTTCCGCAGCCAGGCGAATCAGGTCGACATCGGCCTCGTACTCGGCTCGCTTCTCGGAGACGAATGCGGCACGCTCGTCGGCATCCTCGATCGCCTGGATCTTGTTGAAGTACACCGCGTTGACCGCCGGCTCCGGGCCCATGACCGCGATCTGCGCGCTCGGCAATGCAAGACAGGCATCGGGATCGAACGCCGGGCCACACATCGCGTACAGCCCGGCGCCGTAGGCCTTGCGGACGATCACACTGATCTTGGGCACGGTCGCCTCGGCAACCGCGGTGATCATCTTGGCCCCGTGGCGGATGATGCCTTCGCGCTCGACCTTGCTCCCAATCATGAACCCGGGGACATCGGCGAGGAACAGCAGCGGCACGTTGAACGCGTCGCAGAGCCAGATGAAGCGGGCCGCTTTGTCGGAGCTGTCCTTGAACAGCACCCCGCCGAGATGCATCGGGTTGTTGGCCACGATCCCGATGGTCTGGCCGTCGAGCCGGGCGAAACCCGTGACGAGTTCCTTCGCGAACAGTGGCTTGAGCTCGAAGAAGGTACCGGCGTCGACGAGCGCGGCGATCACCTTGCGGATGTCGTAGGCCCGGCGATCTTCCACCGGCACGATCGAGGCAATCGGCTTCGCGGTGTCGATCGGAGTCGCCGCGGCAACGATCGGTGGCTGGCCCCGCCACGACGTCGGCAGATACGACAACCACCGCTTGGCCGCGTCGATGGCCTCCGCGTCATCGGCCATGAGGTTGTCGCCGCAGCCACTGACCGTCGCGTGCATCCGTGCGCCGCCCATCTCCTCCAGCGACACCTCTTCACCAATGACCTCGGCCGCCATACGCGGCGAGCCGAGATACATCGATGCATTCCCCTCGACCATGAACACCGCGTCACAGAACGCGGGGATGTAGGCGCCACCCGCGGCCGAGGGGCCGAAGAGACAACAGATCTGGGGCACGCGGCCGGAGAGGCGGACCTGGTTGGCGAAGATGCGGCCGGCACCGCGCCGACCGGGGAACAGCTCCACCTGGTCGGTGATACGCGCGCCCGCGGAATCGACGAGGTACACGACGGGCAGTTCGTGCTTCAGGGCCGTCTCGGTGAGCCGCACGATCTTCTCGACGGTCCGTGCCCCCCAGGATCCGGCCTTGACCGTCGGATCGTTGGCCATCACGCACACCGGCCGACCGTCGATGCGTCCGGTGCCGGTAACGACTCCATCGGCTGGAAGGTCGTCGGCGAGCGCGTTGGCCAGGAGCGCGTCCTCCACGAACGACCCGTCGTCGAGCAGCCGCGCGATGCGATCTCGGACGAAGAGCTTGTTGGCCGCGGCAAGCTTGGCGCGATCCTTCTCCCGGTTGCCCGCGAGTGCCCGCTCGGTCCGCTTCGCCACTTCTTCCGCACTCATGCTTCCCCCTCTTGGCCCTGCGGGCCGGGCCGGTCGGGCCCCGCTCGACGAGCGCGGACCCGGTGCTTCGGAGCCCGCGTCTCACTCACGCTTCCGCCGTTCTGCTTCGAGGGCCCGAGCGCATGACTTGTCCCGGCAACTCACGACCGACGAGATCCTGGGCGAGGTGGGCACAGTCGATCAGAAGGTCGAGATCGACGCCGGTGTCGATGCCCATGTCGTCGAGCATGTGCACCAGATCCTCGGTGACGATGTTGCCGGTGGCACCGGGCGCGTACGGGCACCCGCCGAGGCCGCCGATCGACGCGTCGAATCGGGTCACGCCCCGCTCGAGGGCCGCGAGGACATTGGCGAGGCCGGTACCCCGGGTGTTGTGAAAGTGCAATGCCACCGCCGATGCCGGGATGCCCGATGAGGCGAGCGCGTCGAGCAACGTGTGCACGCGTCGAGGGGTCGCCATTCCGGTGGTATCACCGAAACTCAGGTGATCGGCACCGCCGTCGCGCAACTGCGCGGCGATCTCGGCGACGCGCGCTTCGGGGACATCGCCTTCGTAGGGGCAGCCGAAGGCCGTCGAGACGATCGCCTCGACCGGCGTACCGGCCGCATGGGCGAGCCCGGTCAACTCCCCCGCCGCCGTCACCGACTCCTCGACGGACCGGTTCACGTTCTTCCGGTTGTGGGTCTCGCTCGCCGACACCACAACTTCGATCTCGTCGACCCCGGCCGCCAGCGCGAATTCCGCGCCCTTCATGTTCGGGACCAACGCCCGGTACGTCACGCCGGGCACTCGCGTGATGCCGGCCATGACCTCGGCGGCACCCGCCATCGGAGGAATGGCTTTGGGCGAGACGAACGACACCGCCTCGATTCGAGTCAGACCGGTTGCGCTCAGCGCGTCGATCAGGCGGATCCGGTCCGCGATCGCGATCGGCGCTTCGTTTTGCAGCCCGTCGCGCGGGCCGACCTCGCCAATCTCGACGTGCGCGGGCCATTCGGACATCCGCGGAAGGCTACCGGCCGCCCCGCCTCTGAACGATCTGGGTGGTCACGTGACCGTGAGGCAGCCGAAGCACCAGCCACTCGATGAGCCGTACGCGCCGGGATCCACGATGGTGACGTCGCGTGTGCCGAGGGCGGCCGACCCGCTCACGCTCAGCGTCAGCTTCACCAGTTGCGAGTCGACGACGTTGACCGCGGTGACCGTCACTCCCGACCCGCCGATGAACGCAGTCGCACCGGGCAGAAATCCCGACCCACTGACCGTGACCACGACGCCGGTCGCGGAGCGGGCCGCCGACACCGGTGACATCGACGTGATCGTCGGCCGAGTGGCGGAGATGGTGAACACGTCGGTCGCGCCATCCGTATCTCCCGACACCAGATTCGTGGCGTCCGTTGTGACCACCACGTACGCACCGTCGGCACTGATCCAGGGCAGCCGGCTGTCCCTGTCCCCCACGGCGTTCCCGGTATTCGCCGAGACGAGACCCAACTCGCCGGTGGTCAGATCCTTGACGTAGACGTCGCCGACCGCATTCGAGTCCTGGCCCGAATAGGCGTGTATGGAGCTGAAGGCGACCCGCCGACCGTCGGCGGTGATCGACGGGAAGGAACCGGTATCGATCACACCGCCGGGCGGGAGCGACACGTCGATCGACGTTCCGGCCGTTCGATCGAACCGATGGATGCCACCGTGGCAGGTGGGACCGGCAATGGCGGTCCCCTCCTCGACCGCGATGTACCGACCGGTCGTGCTCAGGCCCATCACGCCACCGGCCGCGCACACACCCAACGGGTAGGTGGCCTTCGTCTGCCAGTGGAGCACATAACCCTGCGCATAGGTCGGGCAGTTCGAGCACGTGTCGTGCGGGTCGATACCAAGGTGGAGACCGTCGCCGCTCAGGCCACCGACCGTGAGGTATCCCGACACCGCGAGCGCGGTTTGGCCGGCGGTGCGGTCGCGGACGTACACGTCGTTGGTGAACGTCCGGCCCGCGTAATGGAGGTTCCCGAATGCGATGTAGCGCGCGTCGTCACTGATGAAGATCGCGCCGCTGATGAGGCCGTAGAACTCCGACGCGAACTGCAGGCCGTCCGGCTGGATGCTGACGCGCGTCACGGTGCCCGTCTCCATGTCGCGAACATAGACGTCGTTCCCGAATCCCTGATCGGCATTCGTGTCGTTGGCCACCAACGCCGCCCTCGTGATGAACGCGACATAACGACCGGTCGAACTCATCGCCACGCTGGAACCGCCAGCCGGCGTGCCATCTGCACCACGCGATACGAGTTCGGTCGCGCCGGTCTGATTGTCGTGCCGGTACACCTCGAAATCGCTACCGGTCGGATTTCGAGGCCCCGTGTACACCACATACCGACCGTCGCCCGAGATCGTGGGCCCGCCGTTGCCGTAGTTCACCGCGCCGGTCCCCGACGTGTTGCCGACGTACGGGACGGTCGCCTCGATCACCGTGGCACAGCCGGCGCCGACCATGGCCACTGCGAGCACCACCACGCCCGCCACCCCGAATCGCTTCATCGAGCACCTCCCCCGACTTGCGACCCTACTGCGACACCGATTCCTGGTCGACGGTCTATCCGCCGCGGCGGCGAACGCGGATCTTGATCGGAGTCGGCCCGAGGTCGAAGTTCTCACGGATCATCCGCTCGATGTAGCGCAGGTAGGTCTGCGGCAGCATGCGAGTAGCGAACAACGTGAACGTCGGCGGATCCGCGGCACCCTGGGTCGCGTATTGGATGCGGGGTCGGTGCTTCCCGTCGACCGGTGGCGGGTGGCGCTGTTGCGCGTCCCGAATCACCCGATTGAGCCCCGCAGTAGGAATACGGAAGTGATACGCCGTCTCCGCCTCGCGCAAAGCCGGCAGGACAGTCTTGAGGTTGCGACCGGTCAATGCCGAGAGTTTGAGCGTCGGCGCGTATCCGAGAAACCCGAGCCGGTCGGCGACGTCGATCTGGATCTGCTCGCGTTCTTCGGTCGGGACGAGGTCCCATTTGTTGAGCACGATCACGATCGCGGTGCCGGCACCGTCGATCCGTTCGGCCAGTCGCTGATCCTGGTGGGAGACACCTTCGGTCGCGTCGATCACCAGCAGCGCGGCGTCGGCCAGATCGACCGCGTCGAGCGCCCGCAACACCGAGTAGTACTCGGTGTCTTCATCGACGCGACTCTTGCGCCGCATACCGGCAGTGTCGATGAACTTCAGGCTGCCGTCTTCGGACTCGATGATCGTGTCGATCGTGTCGCGGGTCGTCCCCGGCATGTCGTGCACCACGGTGCGCTCATCGCCGACCAAACGGTTGAAGAGCGTCGACTTCCCGACATTGGGACGGCCGACGATTGCCACCGAGAACGGTCGGTTCGGATCCAGTTCGGGCGTGACCGGTTCCTCCGGCGCGGGCGGGAGCGCAGCGACGACTGCGTCGAGCAGATCGCCACTCCCCCGGCCGTGAATCGCCGACAGGGGGTGTGGATCGCCGAGGCCCAACTTGGCCAGCGGCCAGATCTCGCGCTCGCGTCGGTCGTCGTCGGCCTTGTTGGCCACCAGCAGGACCGGGGTGTCGGCCCGCTGGAGAATGCGTGCGATCTGGGCGTCTTCTTCGGTGGCACCGACGGTGACGTCGACGACCGCAAGCACCACGTCGGCCTCACGGATGGCGCGTTCGGCTTGCAGACTGACTTGCTTGGCCAGCGGCTCATCGGTCGCGATCCACCCACCGGTGTCGATCACTCGGAACGAGCGGCCGTTCCAATCGGCCACCAGTTCCTTCCGGTCGCGTGTGACGCCGGGCTTCTCCTGCACGATCGCTTCCCGGCGCCCGACGAAACGGTTGACCAACGTCGACTTGCCCACGTTGGGACGGCCCACGACGGCGACGATCGGCAAGGCGCTCATCGAGCTACCGCCAACGTACGGCGGTCCAGCGTGCGGACGAGCGAATCGCCGTCGGTCCCGACCACCTCGACCGCTCGCGGGAGGTCGGCCAGGGTCAGCCCGTCGAGAAACCGGTCCTCGGAGAGGACGACATCCGGGATCAGCACCCGGGCCCGCGGATCGATGTGATCGAGAGTCGCGATGAGATCGGCGCCGGTCAGGAGGCCGGTGACCGCGATGTTGCCCCCGAAGAACCGGTTCACCACCGGTCGGATGATCACTTCGACGCCCGCGAGTCGGGCGAGTTTCGATTGCTGCGGTGCCAGCACTCGGGCGCCGTACTCGCCGGTGAGGATGACCACGGGGGCATCCGGTGCGATCCTCGCTCGCTCATCGACGACGGCGAGGCCCGACGTGCGCGGCGCGCGGTATCCAGCCGCGGGGGCGCCGTCGACCCAGGCGAAGAACCCCGATCGGGGACCCACCCCGTCGACGGTCTCACCGGCGATCGCGGCGTCGATCTCCGCCGCGAAGGTCCGCGCCATGCCGATGCCGTTTTCGTGTTGGACGAACGCCTCGTACTCCGACGCGTCGGGGAACTCACGGTCGGTCATGAGGTAGTACTCGTCAGCCGCGAACACCATCCGGTGCCCGAGGGCGGCAAGGAACCGCGACTGCCACACTCCGATGATGTCGAGCACGCGCTCGGCCTCGGCGCGGGTATGCGGCCGCATCTCGGACTCGGTGGTGTGATCCGACACACCGAGCGGTACCACCCCGACCGAGGCCAACTGCGGAAACCGATCGAGCACGCCGAGCAAGGTGTCGTCGAGCACGTCGCCGTCGTTGATCCCCGGACACACGACGACTTGGCCGTGGATCTCGACCCCGGCTTCGAGCAGGAGTTCGAGCCACCGCAGACTCGTCGCGCCGCGACGGTTCCGTAACAGTGCGGTGCGAACATCCGGGTCGGTCGCGTGGATCGAGACGTAAAGGGGGCCGAGCCCTTCGGTGATCACCCGTTCGAGATCCGCTTCGGTGAACCGGGTGAGCGTGGTGAAGTTTCCGTAGAGATGGGACAACCGGTAGTCGTCGTCCTTGAGGTACAGGCTCTTCCGCATGCCCTTCGGAAGCTGATAGATGAAACAGAACGGGCAGTGGTTGTCACAGGTCCGCACCCGGTC
>JANLRZ010000139.1:0-8624 GCA_031362155.1 Acidimicrobiia bacterium
CGCCCACGGCGTCGGCCTCTTCACTCCCGCTCTTGGCCCTTCGGGCCGGGCCGCTCGGGCCACGGCCGACGCCACGGTGTCGGGAGTTCGCCGGCCGTTCGGTCGCCCACGGCGTCGGCCTCAGCAAGTAGATCGGGATACAAGAGGTCCCGCCGGTAGCATCGGCGGGTCACGTAGGTTCACTTCGAGGTGAGGTATGAGCGGATCCGACACTCCTGACATCGGCACAGCGCGCGTCAAGCGAGGGCTGGCCGAGATGCTGCGCGGTGGCGTGATCATGGACGTCGTCGACGCCGAGCAGGCCCGGATCGCCGAAGACGCGGGCGCGACTGCGGTGATGGCGCTCGAACGGGTGCCGTCGGACATCCGTCGCGACGGCGGGGTGGCGCGGATGTCGGACCCGGCGATGATCGAGGGAATCCAGGCCGCGGTCACGATTCCGGTGATGGCCAAGTGCCGGATCGGCCACTTCGCCGAGGCCCAGGTCCTCCAGTCGCTCGGCGTCGACTACATCGACGAGTCCGAGGTGTTGACGCCGGCCGACGAGGCGTATCACGTCGACAAGTGGGCGTTCACCGTGCCGTTCGTCTGTGGCGCGACCAACCTCGGTGAGGCGTTGCGCCGGATCAGCGAAGGCGCGTGCATGATCCGCTCCAAGGGTGAAGCGGGTACGGGCAACATCGTCGAGGCCGTGCGTCATCTGCGTTCGATTCTCGGCGACATCCGCTCGATGACCACCGCGAGCCCGGAGGAACTGTTCGGCTGGGCCAAGGAACTCCAGGCCCCGCTCGATCTGGTCCAGGAGGTGGCGGCGCGCGGCGAGCTCCCGGTCCCGATGTTCTGTGCCGGTGGGATCGCGACCCCGGCCGATGCCGCGCTCGTGATGCAACTGGGCGCGCAGGCGGTGTTCGTCGGCTCGGGGATCTTCAAGAGCGAGCAGCCCGAGATCATGGCGAAGGCGATCGTCGAGGCCACGACCCACTTTGCCGACGCGTCGATCGTCACCAAGGTCTCGCGCGGCCTCGGTGCGGCGATGCCCGGTGCCGAGATCGGTCAGCTCGACGTCACGTTTGCCGACCGCGGCTGGTGAAGGCCGGGGTCCTCGCGCTCCAGGGTGCGTTTCGAGAACATCGCGAAGTCCTGGTCACGTTGGGCGCAGAGACCGTCGACGTCCGCACCGCGGAACAGCTCGGCGCGATCGACGTGCTCATCATCCCCGGCGGAGAGTCGACCACCATGGCCCACCTCCTCGGTACCAGTGGATTGCGCGAGCCGTTGATCGCCGCGATCGCCGACGGGCTGCCGGTGCTCGGTACCTGCGCCGGGCTCATCGTGTTGGCCCACGAAGTGCTCGACGGGCGGGCCGATCAGGTGCCCCTCGACGCCATCGACGTGGTGGCCCGCCGAAATGCCTATGGCCGCCAGCGGGACTCCTTCGAGGCGGATCTGGAGATTTCCGGTCTGTCCGGTGGGCCATTTCGCGGGGTCTTCATTCGGGCGCCGGCGATCGAATCGGTCGGAGGTGCGGTCGAGGTGCTGGCAGAGCACAATGGGCGTCCGGTGTTCGCCCGTGAAGGCCACGTGTGGGTCAGCGCATTCCATCCCGAGCTCGCCGGAGACTTCCGAGTCCACGAACGGTTCCTGCAGGAGGTTGCCTAGATGTCTGGCCATTCCAAGTGGCATTCGATCAAGCACGCGAAGGGTGCGGCGGATGCCGCCCGGGGCAAGGTCTTCGCCCGCCTCGCCCGACAGATTGAAGTTGCCGCCCGCCAGGGTGGTGGCGACATCGAGGGCAACCCCACGTTGCGGACCATGGTGCAGAAGGCGCGCGACGCCTCGATGCCCAAGGACAACATCGAGCGCGCGATCAAGCGGGGGATCGGCGAACTCGAGGGCGTCAGCTACGAAGAGGTCAACTACGAAGGCTACGCGCCCCACGGCGTCGCGGTGCTCGTCGAGACGCTGACCGACAACCGCAACCGCACGGGTTCGGAAGTCAAGAACATCTTTACGCGCAACGGTGGTTCGCTCTCGGAGCCCGGTGCGGTGGCGTGGCAGTTCGATCGAAAGGGTCTCGTGCTGATCGAGAAGTCCGCGGCCGACGAGGACGACCTCATGCTCGCCGTCCTCGACGCCGGCGCCGAAGACGTCGAGGATCACGGTGAGTCCTGGACCGTCGTGACGGCCGCGACCGACCTCGCGGCGGTGCGCGCCGCGCTCGAAGAGGCGGGCATCGCGTTCTTGAGCTGCGACGTGACCCGGCTCCCGCAGCAGACGGTCCCACTGGAGGACGCGTCGACCGCGAAGTCGGTGCTGCGGGTGATCGACGCGCTCGAAGAGCACGACGACGTCCAGAACGTCTACGCCAACTTCGACATCCCGGAGTCGGTGCTGGAAGCGGCAATGTCATGATCTGCGACATCGACGCCAACTACGAAAGGACAGCGTTATGAGCGGACCCCAGGTCGGCGACGCCGCCCCGGACTTCACCGTCCCCGGCGTCGAGGGCGAGACCCGACGTGACTACACGCTGTCGGAGTTTCGCGGCCGGAAGGTGGTCATCGCGTTCTACCCGGGTGACTTCACCCCTGGCTGAACGATTCAACTCCGCTCGTACCGCGATGACATCGCGGAGTTCGAGCAAGCCGGCGCGGTCGTGCTCGGCATCTCACCCCAAGACGTCGACTCCCACGAAAAGTGGATCGCCAAGGAAGGGTTTCCGTTCGCCTTGTTGGCCGATGTGGACCTCGCGGTCGCGGAGGCGTTCGGGGTGAAAGGGAACAAGGCGATGCCGGTCAAGCGGTCGGTGTTCATCGTCGACGAGACGGGCATTGTGCGGTATCGCTACCAGGGCACGGTGAAGGCCATCTTCAAGAAACCGAAGGCGCTCGCGAAAGTGTTGGCCGAGTTGTAGCCCGTGCACCGGGTCACGATCTGTCAGTATCCCCGGATGCAAATCGCGATGACGGTCAATGGGGCCGAGCAGAGTCACGATGTCGAACCCCGTACCCTGCTGGTGCAGTACCTGCGGGAGCCGGCCGGGCTGACCGGAACCAAAGTCGGGTGCGACACCTCGAGTTGTGGCGCGTGCACGGTGTTGGTCGATGGCGAGTCGGTGAAGTCGTGCACGATGTTGGCCGCGCAGGCCGACGGCTCGACCATCACGACGATCGAAGGCCTCGCCGATGGCCCGAACTGGCACGCAGTCCAGCAGGCCTTCCACGAACATCACGGCCTGCAGTGCGGGTACTGCACCGCGGGGATGATCATGGCCGCGGTCGGATTCCTCGACGAGAACCCGGACCCCACCGATCGGGAAGTGCGGCTCGGGCTCGAAGGCAACCTGTGTCGTTGCACGGGATACCAGAACATCGTGGCCGCGGTGCTGGGCGCAGCAGAGACGATGCAGGCGGCGAAATGATCCCGGCCGCATTCGACTACGTCCGGGCCGACTCCATCGACGCGTTGCTCGCCACGCTGACCGAGCACGGCGACGAAGCGAAGATTCTCGCCGGCGGTATGTCACTCCTCCCGCTGATGAAGTTGCGACTCGCGGTGCCGACCGTGCTGGTCGATGCCGGTCGCCTCGACGAGTTGCGATACGTGCGCGACGGTGGCGATCACCTCGCGATCGGTGCGCTCACACGGCATCGAGACCTCGAGACCAACGACCTGCTCGGTGCCGAGTGCGGCGTCGTGCGGGCGGTCGCAGCCGAGGTGGGCGACAACCAGGTGCGTCACCGCGGCACCATCGGGGGATCGGTCGCGCACGGCGACGCGGCCAGCGATCTGCCCGCCGTCCTGCTCGCGCTCGATGCCGACTTCGTCATCCGGGGTCCGGCGGGTGAGCGGGTGGTGCCCGCAACCGAGTTCTTCCGGGGATTCCTCGAGACCGCGCTCGCGCCCGATGAGCTCCTGACCGAGATCCGCGTCCCCAAGTCGGGATCGAATGGGTTCGCCTACGAAAAGTTCAACCGCCGGGCCCAGGACTGGGCGATTGTCGGATCGGTCGCAGTGCGCGCCGGTGGGACGACCCGCGTGGGGTTGGTCAATATGGGGTCGATCCCCTTGCGGGGGCGAGCGGTCGAGGCGGCGCTGGCCAACGGCGCGAGTCCCGCCGACGCGGCCGAGGCCGCGGCCGAGGGGACCGATCCGTCAGCCGATATCAACGCCACCTCCGAATACCGCGCCCACCTGGCCCGGGTCCTGACCCGGCGCGCCCTCGAGGCAATCGGCTGAGTTCGGCTCACCGCGGCGAGGTGGCCGTCGGGATCCTCGCCGCCGGCCGCGCGCGCCGGTTCGGCGGAGGCAAGGTGCTGGCACCGTTCGGCGGTACCCCGCTCGTGCGCCATGCCGTCGACGCGGCCCTCGCATCGGAGCTCCGACCGATCGTGGTCGTGGTGGCCCAGTTCGCCTTGAGGATCGAGTCGGTGCTCCCGGCCGGAGTCGACGTCGTCCGGGCGCCCGCGGCTCGCCTGGGAATCGCGCACAGCCTGCGGGCGCTGGTGCAGACGCTCGAGGGGTGGCGGCAGGTCGGTGCTGTGTGCATCGGCCTGGCGGATCAACCGCTCGTCGGCCCCGACGCGTATCGGCGCCTCGCCGCCGCGTACGCGGCCGGCGCCGACTTCGCCGTTGCCACGTATGCGGGCGAACGCCAGAACCCGGTACTCATCGGCCGAGATCTCTGGCCGCAAGTGCGTACGCTGCGGGGAGATGTCGGGGCCCGGGCACTGATGGAATCGGTGGCGCCCGTCGAAGTGGCGTGTGACGGCACCGGGCGCGCCGACGACATCGACACGCCGGACGACTTGAACCGGATCGAACGAGAAACGGAGCACTAGTGGAGATCGAGGATTCCTTCCGCGTGGAACTGCCGGTCGAGGAGACCTGGCGCGTACTGCTCGACATCGAGCGGATCGCGCCGTGTCTGCCCGGCGCACAACTGCAAGAAATCGCGGGTGAGGAATATCGCGGCATCGTGAAGGTGAAGGTCGGCCCGATCACTGCCCAATACAAGGGCTCGGCCCATTTCGTCGAGCGCAACGACACGACCCACACGGCGGTCATCGTGGGGACTGGGCGCGATACCCGCGGACAAGGAAACGCGAGTGCGACGATCACGATGTCGTTGGCGCCCGACGGTGGCGGCACGCACGTGCGAGTCGCAACGGACCTTTCGATCACGGGCAAGGTCGCCCAGTTCGGTCGCGGAGTGATGGCGGACGTCTCGGCCAAGTTGCTGAACCAGTTCGTCGAGAACCTCGAACGCGATGTGCTGTCGGGTCCCACGGTCGACCTGGTGGCCGAAGCCGAAGTCGCCGAGGTCGCGGCGGTTGCGGTCACCGCCGGCATGGTGGTGGGGGAGACGGCCGCCGGGGAGACCAGCGCAGCGGTGGCCGATCGGGCACCCGGCGGGTCACCGGCGACGAACGGGTCGAGTGGCAGCGACTCGATCACGGTTCGAACCATCGATGCTCCGGAGGCCGTTCCGGTCGATCTGCTCGAGATGGGCGGGAGCCCGATCGTCAAGCGACTCGTACCGATCGTGGGGATCGGCATGGTGCTGGTCGTGCTGTGGATCTGGCGCCGACGCCGGTCCGCGCGTTGATGACCCTCGCCACCTAGAGTACGAACTCGTGTTCGATGTTGCTGGCCCGGTGCTCGGGATCGATCCGGGAGTCTCTCGCTGCGGGTACGGCGCCGTCTCCGGTCGGGGTGCCGATGCGGTCGCGGTGAGCTACGGCGTGATCCGCACCGACCCCGCTGATCCGCTACCCCAACGCCTGGCCGAGTTGGCCGGCGAACTCGAAGACCTGGTGCGCGAGCTTGCCCCGCGTGCCGTCGCGGTGGAGCGGGTCTTGTTCCAGAACAACGCTCGGACCGCGATCTCGGTCGGTCAGGCCAGCGGCCTCGCGTTGGTGGCCGCCGCCCGGGCCGGAATCCCCGTCACCCAGTACAGCCCGAACGAAGTCAAGCTGGCCGTGGCCGGCCACGGTGGCGCCGACAAGGAACAGGTCCAGCTGATGGTGACCCGCCTCCTGAAGCTCGACACGGTGCCACAACCCCCGGATGCGGCCGACGCGCTCGCCCTGGCGCTGTGTCACCAATGGGCCGCGCCGATGCATGCGCGCGCCGATGCTGCCGACACCGCCCCGACGGGCGGCTACGACCGCGCCGTTGCCGCCGCGTTGGCCAGGGATGCCCGATGATCGGCTCGGTACGCGGCACGGTGCTCGAACGCACGCCGCTCGGGGAGGTGCTGGTCGAGGTCGGAGGCGTTGGGTATCGCTGTCTCGTTCCGATCAGTGCACTGGCGAACCTGGCGCCGGGCGGTCCGGCCTTCTTGATGACCCATCTGCACGTTCGCGAAGACGCGATGACGTTGTACGGGTTTCCGACGCGCGAGGAACGCGACACGTTCGAGATCCTCCTGACCGCCAATGGCGTCGGTCCCAAGTTGGCCTTGGCCATCCTCACCGCCTTGCCCCCCTCCGGATTGCGCCGGGCCGTGGCCGATGACGATCTCGATGCGCTGTGCACCGTTCCCGGGGTGGGGAAGCGCACGGCGCAGAAGCTCATGATCGAGCTGAAGGCTCGCCTCGATCTGCCGGACCTCGACCTCCGTGAGGAGACCGGACCGACGCCCGCCCGCGCAGAAGTGCGGGCGGCACTCACCGAACTCGGCTACGCGCCCGACGAAGTGCGCGCCGCAATCGCCCTGCTCCCGGCCGAAGGCGCGGTCGAAGATCTCCTGCGCGACGCGCTGCGGTCTCTGGCCGGTTCGTCGTGACCCGCGAGGGGAGATCATGAGGGAAGAGCTGCTGCACCCGAGCGCGGATCCGGTCGAGGCCGCCGAAGAGACGACCCTACGCCCGCGTCGGCTCGAGGAGTTCGTCGGCCAACCCCGGCTCACCGAACACCTCGAGATCGTGTTGGAGGCGGCACGCGGTCGGGGTCAAGCCGTCGACCATCTGCTCTTTGCCGGTCCGCCGGGTACGGGCAAGACGTCGCTGGCCGCGATCGTCGCGGCCGAAATGGAGGCCCACCTGCGGATCACCAGCGGGCCGGCCCTCGAACGCGCCGGTGATCTGGCGGCGATCCTCACCAACCTCGAAGACGGCGATGTGCTCTTCGTCGACGAGATTCACCGATTGCCACGCGCGGTCGAAGAGGTGCTCTACCCGGCGATGGAGGATTTCCAACTCGACATCGTGATCGGTCGGGGACCTTCGGCCCGATCGATTCGGCTCGACCTGCCTCGGTTCACGTTGGTCGGCGCCACCACGCGGGCGGGGCTGATCACCGGGCCGCTCCGAGACCGCTTCGGCTTCGTGGCCCGGTTGGAGTATTACGAACCCGCAGACCTGGAGGTGATCGTCGCCCGGGCGGCCCGCATTCTCGGCGTGACCATGGATGCCGCCGGCGCGCACGAGCTTGCGGGGCGAGCGCGGGGTACACCGAGAATTGCCAACCGGCTCCTGAAGCGGGTCCGGGACTACGCCGAGGTGCGTGCCGATGGCGCCATCGACGGTGACGTGGCCCGCGCGGCCCTCGAAGTCTTCGAGGTCGACGAGCGCGGACTCGACCGGACCGACCGCGCGGTGCTGCACGCCCTCTGCGTGACCTTTGCTGGCCAACCGGTCGGCCTCGGTACCCTGGCCGTGGCGGTCGGGGAGGAACCCGACACCGTCGAAGATGTCTACGAGCCGTTCCTGCTGAAGCAGGGCCTCCTCCAGCGCACACCGAGGGGTCGGATCGCCACGGCCGCCGGATTCGCCCATCTCGGACACGCAATGCCTCCCGGAGTACCGAATCTGTTCGGCGATCCGTCGGCCGATTGATCAGTCATTTGGGGTTCGGGGCACTAAGGTCCCCGGCTCGACATGATCGTCATCGTCTACTTCCTCCTTCTCGCCGTCGCGTTCTTCTTTCTGATCGTGAGGCCCCAGCGCCGTCAGCTCGCCGCTCGCCGTGCGCTGGTCGCGGCAATTGCGGTCGGCGACGAGATCATCACTGCCGGCGGGATCTACGGCGTCGTGATCAGCGCGGCCGAGGAGTCCTTGGAGATCGAGGTCGCACCCGGTGTCGTGATCACGTTGGCTCGCGAGGCGATCGCCCGCCGACGTGATGACGCCCCCGACTCGGCACCTGAAGTCGAGGCACCCGAACTCGAGGCACCCGAGCCCACAGATCCGGAGCAGGCCATCACGGGCGACACCCCGGTGGCGGAGGACTAAGTGAAGCGCAATCTCTGGTACTTGATCACGACGGTGGCGCTCATCATGGGCACGTTCTTCGCGACTCTCGCGAGTGGGAACTCGCCGGTGCTCGGTCTCGATCTCCAGGGTGGGATCGAGGTCCGGCTCCAACCGGTCGGCAAGGCCAAGGGCGATGTGGTGCTCGACAAGGCCGTCGACATCATCCGGAATCGAGTCAACGGCCTCGGCGTGGCCGAGACCGAGGTCAAGCGCGATGGCAATCAGATCGTGGTCGACCTCCCCGGCGTGAAGGACCGCGACAAGGCCCGTCGCGTCGTGGGGAAGACCGCCGAGTTGCGGTTCCGGCCGGTCCTCGAATTGCTCCCCGGGCCCGAGACCACCACCACATCGAGCTCCTCGTCTTCG
>JANLRZ010000144.1:0-18768 GCA_031362155.1 Acidimicrobiia bacterium
ACCTACACCGTCGAGGCGCGGATCGGATCCAACTGGAGTTCCGGTCAGACCGCCGGCTTCACCGGGACGACGGCCAACGCCACGTTCATCGTGGCTCCCGGCGCCGCGGCCAAGACCGCGGGGACCGCATTCACCACGACCCTCACGGCGACGACCAACGGAGTCACGACCGACACGAGCTACGCCGGCGTGAAGACCATCACGTTCTCCGGGCCAGGCTCGAGCCCATCGGGTCAGGCGCCGACGTATCCCGCCACCGTGAACTTCGTCAGCGGAGTGGGTTCGGCCTCGATCACGCTCTACAACGTTCAGACCGTGTCGCTGGCCGCGACCGACGGCACCCGGTCGGGTTCCGCCTCGGTGACTGTCGGCGTGGGCACGGCCAGTCAACTCCGCTACACGACGTCGACGCCGTCGTGTTCGAGTGGCTCGGTCATCGTCGGCAACGGTGGTTCGTTCACCTCACGCGTCACGATCTACGACGCCTACCTGAACCCGGTGCCTCAGGCCGCGGCTCGCAGTATTTCGATCACGCGCTCGTCGGTGACGGGCACGTTGGCGCCGACGACCTTGACCATCCCGATCGCGGCGTCGGAGACCTCGGGTGCGACGACCTTCACGTTGCCGAGTGGAAACCCGCCGGACACCACGATCACGGCATCCTCGGCGGGCGTCACCAGCGCAGCCTGCATCGTCAAGAAGAACTGAGCAGCCAGCGGCACGGCTGACCCTGGTCGGGAAGGCGGGATTTGAACCCGCGACCCCCTGCTCCCAAAGCAGGTGCGCTGCCAAGCTGCGCCACTTCCCGTCTTCACCACGTTACGGGCCGCGAGGCGAGCGCGGCGGAGCGGAGGACCGAGTGTCCGGGATCCGCCGACCGCCGCGGTCTACCGGTCCCGGATGGGGAGCCGCCGCAGGGCCTGGGCGGCACTGCGCAACAGGAGCGTGGTGCCGAACGTCAGGCCGCCGAAGCCGAGGACCCACAACGTCTCGCGCACACTCTCACTCCGGGTCACCCCGGCACCGACCAGCAGGAGTGCCGACCCGACGATCCCGCTCCCGCCGATGAACGCGACCAGCCCGCGATCGATCCACTGCTCGACGATGTCTCGATCGGCACCGGCGTAACGCTCGGTGCGCAGGGTGAGGCGACCGTCGCGGAGTTGCGCGCTGATGGCCTCGGCGTGCTCCGGCAACGTGCGGAGGGAGGGGAGCGCTCGGATCAACTCCCGCTGCAACATCTCCTGCGGGTCGGCGAGCGTGGAGGACGCGTCGGCGCGAGCGAGCGCTTCGCCCGTTGCCGCGAAATCGAAGCCCGGACAGATCACGCCGAGTGTGCCTTCCAGCGTGATCAGTGATCGCGAGAGCAGCGACATCGCGCTCGGAATGGTGAGCCCGTGCCGGTCCATCGTCCCGAGGATCTGACGGATCAGCGCAGGGTCGAACCCCGTGCCCATCTCGGTCATGACCGCACCGAGGTCGGCTTCGAGTGAACGCAGGTCGGCTGCATCGGAGTCACCCGCGAGATGACGAACACCACGCGCGATGAGCGAAACGTCTTGGAGTCCCAGGCCCATCGCAATCCCTTGGAGTCCTTCGAGCGTCGTGGGCGTCAACCGACCAACCGATCCGAAATCGAGGAGCCAGAGGTGACCGTCGCGGTCGATGAACACGTTTCCGGGATGCGGGTCCGCGTGGTACTGGCCGTCGTGAAGAACCTGGTGCAAGAAGGATTGGAGCAACTGCCGGGCCAGTTCCGGCCGGGGAACGCCGCACGCCTCGACGGCTGCATCGTCGTCGACACTCGTTCCGGGAATCTCATCCATCACCAACACCGTCGGGGTGCACAGCGTGGGGTACACCCGCGGGACACGCACGTCGTCGCCCGCGAGGATCTCGGTGAATCGACGCGCCGCTGCTGCCTCCTTCGTGTAGTCGAGTTCGGCGTTGATGCCGTCGACCAGTTCATCGGCCAGGCGGATGATGCCGACGCGCCGCGCCGCGTCCACCCGGCGGTCGAGTTGGCGGGCAACGAGGCGCAGGACTGCCGCGTCACGCGCCACGAGTTCGCCGACACCGGGCCGTTGCACCTTGACCACGACGGCCTCGCCCGTGACGAGCCGGGCGCGGTGGGTTTGGCCGATCGAGGCGGCCGCGAGTGGATCCCAGTCGAAATCGGCGAACGTGTTCGCGATCGGTTCGCCCAGACCGTCTTCGAGCGCGCGGCGCACGTCGTCGGGAGGGATGGGTGCGACGTCGGATCGGAGCCGCGCGAGTTCGGTGGTCAGGGGCTCGGGGAGGAGATCGGTCCGCGTCGACGCGATCTGGCCGAACTTCACCATCATCCCGCCCGACTCTTCGAGCAGCAGTCGGATGCGCCGCGCGAAGTCGGGGGAGTCGAGCGCTTCTTCGGTCCGGTACCGGACGTGGACCAAGTTGTGGCGGCGGGCGTCGCGGACGACCTCGCGCATGCGGCCCCACGGTGCGAGCGCCTCGCGGCTCGTGCGAACCGGGTGGATGACGACCTCTCGCGCTTTGCGCCGGTGGCCGGGGCCGGAGGCTTCGCGCCGAGTGAGCAGATCGAGGATGACCGCGAGCGGCATCGCGACGATCACGCCGAAGAAGATCGTGGTGAGGACGCCGAGGCCGAGCCCGGGGTCTTGATTGTGAATGAGGCGGCTGACGCCGAGGCCCCCGCCCCAACCGAGGATCGCGATGACGGTGGTGCGCCACCGGCCGAGCCGGATGCCGAGGACGCGCGTGCTCAGCCACCCGATCGTCGCGATCCAGGGGATGATGAGGAAGACGAACTCGAGCAGGTTGACGGTGACGTTCACGGTGGAGTCCTGGGGAGCAAGCTCGCACCCTACCGGGGGTCGATGTGACGTCTGGTGACCGAGAAAGTCCGAGAATCTCGTACGACCTATCCCGGGATTCCAAGGGGGCCCGGGTAAGGTGACCGACCCTTATGGACACGTCGATCGAGCCCCTCGAGGGCAACCAAGTCAAGCTCCACATCACGGTGTCGGAGCAAGAGTTCGAGCCCGCAGTCAACGCCGCATTTCGGAAGCTCGCGCACGAGGTGCGCATCCCCGGCTTCCGCCCGGGCAAGGCGCCCCGCAAGCTGCTCGAAGCCCGCTTCGGACCCGACGTCGCTCGCGAGCAGGCGCTGAAAGACGGTCTGCCCGAGTTCTACGCCGACGCCGTGGTCGCCGAGTCGATCGACGTCATCGCGCCGCCCGAGATACAGATCACTGCCGGTGAAGAGACCGGGCCGATCACCTTCGAAGCGATCGTCGAGACTCGGCCCCAGGTTCGCCTTGCCGGCTACGACGAGCTGCGGGTCGAAGTCGACTTCACACCCGTGGGCGACGACGACGTCGATCGCCAGATCGATTCGCTGCGTGAGCGATTCGCGGATCTCGAGGATTCCGACGACCCGCTGATCGATGGCGCCTACGCCTCGCTGGATCTGAGCGCGACCGCCGACGGCGAAACCATCGACGCCCTGAGCGCGACCGACCTCCTCTATGAGGTGGGTTCCGAGGGCTTGGTCCCCGCACTCGACGAGGCGCTGCGCGGCTCGGCCCCGGGTGCCGTGCTCGAGTTCTCCGACACGTTGCCCGAGCGCTTCGGCCCCCAAGCCGGGACCGAGGTCGCCTTCCGAGCGATCGTCAAGGAGACGAAGCGGAAGGTGTTGCCCGAGCTCACCGACGAGTGGGTGACCGAGAACACCGAGTCCGAGACAGTGGAGTCGCTCCGTTCGGAGTCGAAGCGTCGGCTCGAACTCCTCGGCAAGCTGCAGGCGACCATGAGCATCCGCGACAAGGTGCTCGACGAGTTGGCCGGCCTGGTGCCGGTCGAGGCCCCGGAGCCGCTCGTCGGCCAGGAGATGGAGCAGCGCCTCCACGACCTTATGCACCGGGTGCAGCAGCAAGGGCTCACGATCCCGCAGTGGCTGGCCATGACCGGTCAGGACCAGACCGCATTTCTCGACGAGTTGCGCGGCGGCGCCGCCAAGGCCGTGCTCGCCGATCTCGCATTGCGGGCGGTCGTGAACCAAGAGTCCATCGAGCCGTCCGATGCCGATCTCGACGCCGAGATCGAGCGGCTTGCCGAGCGTGCCGGCGAAAAGGTGCAGAAGGTGCGACGCGATCTCGACCGGCAAGGGCTGCTGGAGGCGGTACGCTCTGACCTCGCCCGCGGCAAGGCGTTGCAGTTCGTCGTCGATGCCGCGGTCGCGGTCGACACCGAAGGCAACGAACTCGACATCGAGATCCCTGCGCCGGAAGCGTCAGCCGACGACAACGGCGATGGAGTCGAATCCCCCGAACCCGACGACAAGAACTCCGAGGAGTCAGAAGCGTGATGCAGCCGGTCTACAACTCGTTCTACGTTCCCGAAGTCTGGGAGAAGACGCCGTATGGCGGCGAGCGCACCACCAGCCTGCTGGGCAAGCTCCTCAAGGAGCGGATCATCCTGCTCGGCACGGCGGTCGACGAGCACGTGGCCAACATCATCATGGCCCAGCTCCTCCACCTCGAGAGTGAAGACCCCGACAAAGACATTTCGCTCTACATCAACTCTCCCGGCGGCGAGATCACCGGATTGTTCGCGATCTACGACACGATGCAGTTCATCAAGCCCGACGTGTCGACGATCTGCATGGGTCAAGCTGCCTCGGCCGCCGCCGTCATCCTGGCCGCCGGTGAGCACGGGAAGCGCTTCATCCTTCCCCACGCCCGGGTGTTGATCCACCAGCCCCATGGTGGTGCGCAGGGTCAAGCGGTCGACATTCAGATCCAAGCCAAGGAAATCACGCGGATGCGTGAAACGCTCGACGAGATCCTGGCCCACCACTCGGGCCAAACCGTCGAGAAGGTCGCGGCCGACACCGACCGCGACTTCATCATGGGTGCGAACGAAGCCAAGGAATACGGCATCGTCGACGAAGTGATCACCAACCGTGAGCTCGCCGCAGTCGGCGTGCCTGCGGGAGTGAGCTGACCGCTCGATCATTCGGGTTACCGGGACTCCGGGGGGAGACGACGTGGCGAAGTTCGGTGACGGGGGAGACCTCCTCAAGTGCTCGTTCTGCGGAAAGAGCCAGAAGCAGGTCAAGAAGCTCATCGCGGGTCCCGGGGTCTACATCTGCGACGAGTGCATCGATCTCTGTAACGAGATCATCGAGGAAGAGCTCTCCGCCTCGACCGAGGTCAAGTTCGACGAGCTGCCCAAGCCCCGTGAGATCTACGAGTACCTGAACGACTACGTCATCGGTCAGGAGCAGGCCAAGAAGATCCTGTCGGTCGCGGTCTACAACCACTACAAACGCGTCCAGGTCAGTGCCTACGGCGACCCCGACATCGAGTTGGCGAAGTCGAACATCTTGCTGATCGGCCCGACGGGCTGTGGCAAGACCCTGCTCGCCCAGACGCTCGCTCGGTTGCTGAAGGTTCCGTTCGCGATTGCCGACGCCACCGCGCTCACCGAGGCGGGGTACGTCGGCGAGGATGTCGAGAACATCCTGCTCAAGCTGATCCAGGCCGCTGACTACGACGTCAAGAAGGCCGAGACCGGGATCATCTATATCGACGAGATCGACAAGATCGCCCGCAAGGCCGAGAACCCGTCGATCACCCGGGATGTCTCCGGTGAGGGTGTGCAACAGGCGCTGCTGAAGATCCTCGAAGGAACCACGGCCGCGGTGCCACCCCAAGGTGGGCGCAAGCATCCCCATCAGGAGTTCATCCAGATCGATACCACCAACATCCTGTTCATCTGTGGTGGTGCCTTCGCCGGCGTCGACCAGATCATCGAGCGGCGTAACGGCAGCCAGGGTGTCGGGTTCCGCGGCGAGGTGTTCGGCAAGGCCGAGCGCCAGGCCAAGAGCATGCTCGGCGGGATCCTTCCCGAGGATCTGTTGAAGTTCGGTCTCATCCCCGAGTTTGTCGGCCGCCTGCCCGTCATCGGTGCGGTCGAGAATCTCGACCGGGTCGCGCTCATGGAAATCCTCATGACGCCGAAGAACGCGCTGCTGAAGCAGTACCAGAAGTTCTTCCAGTTCGACGACGTCGATCTCCACTTCACCGACGATGCCCTCGAAGCCGTCGCCGACCTCGCCCTCGCGCGGGGAACCGGTGCTCGGGGCCTGCGGGCGATCCTCGAAGAGGTCCTTCTCGAAGTGATGTACGACCTGCCGAGCCGCGGCGACGTCAAGCAGTGCATCGTGGATCGGGCCGTCGTGCTGGACAAGGTCCACCCGACCCTCGTCACCACCGACGAATCCGAGTTGAAGTCCGCGTAACTCCCACCTGAACGACCCAGGGTATGAGTACCCCGACTTCGTAGTATCGGCCGATGACCGTGCCTGAGAAGCCGTCGCTGGACGGGTTGGAAGCCAAGTGGGGCCCGCAGTGGGAAGCGGACCGCACGTACGCGTTCGATCGTAGGAAGACTCGCGAGCAGATCTTCGCGATCGACACGCCTCCGCCGACCGTGAGCGGCTCGCTGCACATGGGCTCGGTGTTCGGATACGCCCAGACCGACACGATCGCCCGGCAGCGGCGCATGCTCGGCCTCGAACTCTTCTACCCCATGGGCTGGGACGACAACGGGCTTGCCACCGAGCGTCGGGTGCAGAACTTCTACGGCGTCCGCTGCGATCCGACCCTGCCGGTGGATCCCGACTTCGCGCCGCCGGAGAAGCCCGGCGACCGGGAAATCCCGATCGCGCGCCAGAGCTTCGTCGACTTGTGTGACCGGCTGGTCGTCGAGGACGAGAAGAAGTTCGAAGAGCTGTGGCGCCAACTCGGTCTGTCGGTCGACTGGTCGATGACCTACACCACGATCGGGACCGCATCCCGGCGTGCATCCCAGCGCGCGTTCCTCCGGATGTTGGATCGAGGTGAGGCCTACTCGGCCGAGGCCCCCACGCTCTGGGACGTCGATGACCGGACCGCCGTCGCCCAGGCCGAGCTGGAAGACCGTGACACGCCCGGCGCGTACCACGCACTCACGTTCCACGGCGTCGATGGCGCACCCGACATCGTGATCGAGACGACCCGCCCGGAGTTGCTGCCCGCGTGTGTCGCGCTGGTCGCGCACCCCGACGACGAACGGTTCACCGGTCGATTCGGCGACCACGTGCGAACACCGCTCTTCGGCGTGGCGGTGCCGGTGGTCGCCCACCCGCTCGCGGATCCCGAAAAGGGGTCCGGCATCGCGATGATCTGCACCTTCGGCGATACCTCGGACGTCGTGTGGTGGCGTGAGCTCCAGCTCCCATTGCGCAACATCATCGGTCGCGACGGTCGGCTCCTGGCTGAGGACCCGGAGTGGGGGACCGACGTCGGCACCGAAGCCTCCGCCCGGTATGCCGAGCTGGCCGGCAAGACGGTCAAGCAAGCCCAGAAGCGCATCGTCGAACTCCTCGCCGAGGCCGACGAGATGGTGGGCGATCCGAAGCCGATCAGTCACCCGGTGAAGTTCTATGAGCGCGGGTCGCGACCGTTGGAGATCGTGACCTCCCGCCAGTGGTACTTCCGCAACGGTGGCCGCGACCCCGAGCTGCGGGAGGCCTTCCTTGCTCGCGGCGCCGAACTCCAGTGGCATCCGCGCCACATGCGTCAGCGGTACGACTCGTGGGTGGAAGGGCTCAACACTGATTGGCTCGTGAGTCGCCAGCGATTCTTCGGGGTGCCGATCCCGGTCTGGTATCCGCTCGACGCGCACGGCGAACCGCGGTGGGATGCGCCGATGCTGCCCGCAGAAGCCGACCTCCCGATCGACCCCGCCAGCGATGTTCCCGCGGGATACACGGCCGATCAGCGGGGGATGGCCGGCGGGTTCATGGCCGACCCCGATGTCATGGACACGTGGGCGACCTCATCGCTCACACCTCAGATCGCGACGGGGTGGGGCGACGACGACGATCTGTTCGCGCGCACCTTCCCGATGGACTTGCGGCCGCAGGGTCCGGAAATCATTCGCACGTGGTTGTTCGACACAATCGTGCGCGCCCACTTCGAGCACGGAACGCTTCCGTGGCGTGACACCGCCATCAACGGGTGGGTGCTCGACCCGGACCGCAAGAAAATGTCGAAGAGCAAGGGCAACGTCGTCACCCCGATGCCGCTGCTCGAGAAGCACGGCTCCGACGCGATCCGCTACTGGGCGGCCTCGGGTCGACCCGGCACCGACACCGCGGTCGACGAGGGGCAGATGAAGGTCGGGCGGCGTCTGTCGATCAAGTTGCTCAACGTGTCGAAGTTCGTGCTCGGGGTCATGAGTGAAGGTCCCGCCGGTGAGGTCGTCGCGCCGATCGACCGATCGATGTTGACCGCGCTCGCGGCCACGGTGCGCGAATGCACCGAGGCCTTCGCCGCGTACGACTATGCCCGCGCCTTGGAGCGGGCCGAGCGGTTCTTCTGGAACTTCTGTGACGATTACGTGGAACTCGTGAAGCACCGCGCCTACGCCGACGCCGACGATCCCGGTGCGCAGTCGGCTCGGGGTGCACTGGGGATCGCGCTCTCCACGTTGCAACGGTTGTTCGCTCCGTTCCTGGTGTACGTGGCCGAAGAAGTGTGGTCGTGGTGGCAGGAGGGTTCGATCCACCGAGCCTCGTGGCCGACGCCCGAGGAACTCGTCGCTGATGGCGACCTGGTGGTGTTCGTCGTTGCCGCCGAGGTGCTCGGCGAGGTGCGCAAGGCGAAGTCCGACGCCAAGGTCTCGATGCGCACCGAAGTGAGCGCGGTCACCGTCGTCGACACCGCGCCTCGCCTCGACGCGCTTGCCGGGGCCGCTTCTGATGTTCGCAATGCCGGGGTGATCACCGAGTGGTCCACCACCGTCGGCGACGCGCTGGCCGTCTCGGTCACGTTGGCGCCGGCGCCGTCGTGAATCTCGACGCGGCACTGACGTGGCTCGACGGCCACGTGAACCTCGAAACCGGTGTCGGCTTCCAATCGGGCCGCCAGCGCGGCGCGCCGACATTGGCTCGGATCCGCGAACTCACCGAACTGCTCGGCTCGCCGCAACTCGAATACCCGTCGGTGCACGTGACCGGCACCAACGGCAAGACGTCAACGGTGCGGATGATCGCGGCACTGTTCGAGGCCTCCGGTCGTTCGACCGGCCTGACCACGAGTCCGCACCTCGAACGAGTGAACGAACGGATCGGCTGGAACGCCGAACCCATCGACGACGCGGAACTGGCGCGGGTGCTGACCCAGATTGGCGGGATCGAGGAGTTCCTCACCGAGCTGCCGAGCTATTTCGAGATCATGATCGCCGCCGCGCTCACCTACTTTGCCGATGTGGCCGTGGATGTCGCGGTCGTGGAAGTCGGCATGGGGGGCACCTGGGATGCGACCAACGTGATCGATGCGCCGATCGCGGTCGTCACCAACGTCGGGATCGATCACGTCGAGTATCTGGGGACCACCCGCGCAGCGATCGCGACCGATAAGGCCGGCATCGTCACGCCTGCGGCCACGCTGATTCTCGGCGAGACCGACCCGATGCTGATCCCGATCTTCGAGGCGCGCGGGCCGGAACGGCTCGTGCTCCGCGACCGGGATTTCTCGGTCACCTCGGATCGTCTCGCGATCGGCGGACGCGTGGTGTCGTTCCGGACCCCCTGGGGTCAGTACGACGACATCTTCATTCCGGTCCACGGCGCGCATCAGTCGGCGAATGCGGCGATCGCCCTCACGACCGTCGAAGCGGCGATCGAGCACCCGCTCGACATCGACATCGTGCACGAGGGGTTTGCCAATCTCACCACGCCGGGCCGGCTCGAGGTCATGGGTACCCAACCGCTCGTCCTGATTGACGGCGCGCACAATCCTGCGGGCGCGCGGGCATTGCGGCGGGCCCTCGACGAGGAGTTCGCACCGGCACCGCGCACGCTGGTGGTCGGTCTGTTGCTGGAGAAGGACGCGACCGAGATGCTCGAAGCGCTCGGGGTCGAGGAAGTGGAACGACTGGTGTGCACCAGGCCGCCGTCGCCACGGGCACTCGACCCCGTGCAGGTCGCCGACGCGGCGATTGCGCTCGGCCTCGATGCCGATCGCATCGATATTGCCGCCGACGTCGCCGATGCGGTCGGGCGAGCGCAGGACATCACCGCCGCCGACGGTCAGATCGTGATCACCGGCTCGCTCTACGTCGTCGGCGCGGCCCGGAGTGCGTTGCGTCGGTCAGCGGGCGGCGGGACCCGACCGGCCTGACTGTGCCGATGGCGGGTTCTCGAAACGGTGAATGCGTCGGAGGGTGGCGCGGTCAGTGGGGAAAGCGACGACGAGACACCGACACTCGCCGTGCCGCTTCGCTCGATCGTTCAAGGTCGTGATCCGGTCGGCCTTGCCATGGTCGATGCCGTCGACGTCGGCGACGACCAATCCGAACAGTGGACTGTCGAGGTTGGGAATCCGGTCGCTTGCCCCAGCCCGGCGGAGCTGGGTCCACATGTCGCGCTGCAGCCTGGCTAACTCGCCCTCGTCTGCGGGTTCGAGTGGATGAGAGGCCGCAATCACGCGACCGCCGGCGACTGATCGGAGTCGAGCGCCGAGCCAACCCGATTCCGTGACGATCCAGATGCGCGCACTGTCTGCGGCACGCGCCGACCGTTGGGGTCCGTATTCGAAGTCGAGCCAGGGGTCGGTTCGCACTGGGACGCCCCGGCGGTCGAGTTCGTTGACCAGGGTGCTGGTGATGCCCACGCCTTGTCCACCAACGGCGCGGATCACGAACGGCCGGTGTGGTGCCGAGTCTCGGGCGGCCGTCACCAGCTGCGCGGCGATCGGCTCTACCGCATCGAGTCGGCGGGGGAATGTCAATACTCGCCGAGTGAGTGCGGTGTTGCTGATCAGAATCACACCGATCGCGCACGCGGCGACGACGCCGGCGATCCTCCGCCGACGCACGATCCACGGCATCGCGGCGACGCCCGCGGTCGCGACGATGAACACCGCGATGACGGTGCGCCACTCGAAGAGATATGCGAACTGATCGCCGGTGATGCGACTCATCGCGAAGACTCCACCGACGGTCGTCAGTGAGATCAGGGTCACCAGGTACTGGGTCGATCGCGAACCTCGGTGACGCACTGCCAGCGCCGACCCGACGAGAAGCCCGGCCGGGATCGCCAGCCACAGCAACGAAGCCGGGAGGGCCCAGCCCGACAGGGCGACGGAGCGGTCCGGTGCTCCGGCCCAACGGGGGATCCAGCGAAACTCGTTGGCGAACCAACCCAATGCAGTAGCCGGCCCGGCGGGATCGCTCCGCAGATCAGACAGGGACTGCCACGTCGCACCGAGGTTACCGGTCACGAAGAGTTGGTCGATCAGGACTGGCAACCAGAGCAGAGTGAGCCACAGCCCCGACCAGGCCAGCGGCCGCCGTTGCGTGCGTCGTTGCTCAGGATCCGACCGACGGTCGAGCACGAGGTGCCCGGCCATCCAGAGCAGCGGCAGGGCCACCACGGGCGCGTAACCAACGTGTGACTGGACCAGGAGCGTCGTTACGACGGCGAGCCAGGGCAGGCGGTGGTATTCGCCGAGGGCCACGGACCAGACGAGGAGGAGGAACACGGGAAAGAAGAAGAGCGCGACGTCGATGTTCCACGGAGCGATCAGCCCCCAGGCCGGCAGGGCCAAGCCGACGAAACCCATGCCCGCCACGACGAGTACCACCAGAGGGAGGTGCCCCCGGGCCCAGGCGAGGCGCGCGGCGACGATGATGGCGATGGCATGGAGCGCGGCGGCCCCGATGATCAGTGACCACGGTGCACCGCCGGTGAGTGCTGATGGGACGCCCATCAGCCAGGTGAAGAGCGGGCCGGGGTGGGCGAAGCCAATGCGCGACCAGGAACCGGTCAGCGGTGGGTGGGGCGAGAACACATCGCGGGCACGCAGTGCAATGACGGCGAGGTCCTGGACCGGGAGGAACTCGCGGGCGAATCGAGTGACCACCACGGTGCCGTACGGGAGGAGGGCGATGATCGTGACGAAGTAGGCCAGGGCCCGGGCTCGATCGTCGGCCGCACCCGGCTCGGGAGTCTGAAGTTCGGTGTCTTCGATGCCCAGGCTGATGGGCTGACGGTAGTGCGAGGCGCGTGATCCGCGTTCACGGTGACCAACGGCACGCCGAGACGCCATTGACGGACGGAAAGCGAACGACGAAGGTGCGGTAACCCCGAACATGACCCTTGGAGTCCGCGATGAGCCTGCCCCGTCCCGTCACCCTGGCCGAGTTCGAACCAGAACTCGTGCGGTTCGAAACGTTGATCCGTTCGGTCGACGCGACCGGCTGGGATCAGCCGAGTCGATGTGCGGGGTGGTCGGCCGGGGATGTGGCCAAGCACGTCGTGGGTCAGTTCGCCGACGTCGTCGCCGGACGGTTCGACGGGCTGGGTTCCGACGAGGCGACCCAACGCGAGGTCGACGAGCGCGTCGGGAAGACTCCGGCCGAGACGGCCGACGAACTCGCCGCGTTGCGGCCGCAACTCGCGGGGCTCCTAGCCCTGTTCGACGACGACGCGTGGGCGAGTCCGGCGCCGGGTGGTGCGGCGGGAACGTTGGGGGAGGGCGTCGAGGCGCTGTGGTCCGACATGGTGTTGCATGCCGACGACATCCGGGTGGCGATCGGCCAGGAGGCGACCGCGGATCTCGACCCGAAGGCCGCGGTCTCCCACATTGCCGACGTCCTGACTCAGCGCGCCTGGCCGGGGATGACCCTGCGGCTCGACGGCGTGCCCGAGTTCACGGTGTCCGGCGGTGGCGAGACCCTGAGTGGTGATGCGTGGGCATTCGCCCTGGCGGCGACCGGGCGCGGGAACCCGGAGGCGCTCGGCCTCACCGACGCCGTCAACATCTACGCCTGAGCCCGCAGCGCAGGGGCGGCGTGGCGCCGGCTAGAGCTTGGGGAAGAAGAGCGCGATCTCGCGGGCGGCGGACTCGGTGGAGTCGGAGCCGTGCACGAGGTTCTCACCCATCTCGATCGCGAGATCGCCGCGGATCGTTCCGGGAGCCGCCTCGCGAGGGTTGGTCGTCCCCATGAGGGTGCGCCAGACCTTGAACGCCTCGGGCCCCTCGGCCACGATCGCCACCAACGGACTCCGGGTGATGAAGGTCACCAATTCGTCGAAGAAGGGCTTCTCGGCGTGCTCGGCGTAGTGGGCTTCCGCGGTGGCCCGGTCGAGAGTCCGCAGCTCCATCGCCACGATGGTGAGTTGTTTGGCCTCGATACGGCGGACGATTTCGCCCACGAGCTTGCGCTCGACGGCATCGGGCTTGGCGAGAACGAGTGTGCGATCGGTCATAGAACGGAGCACCCTACGCGCCGTCGCCCGCCGGTTCGGAACCGCAGACCGCCGCGAGTGGCCTGGTGCGGGCGAAGGTCGTAGCCTTTCGACCTCAGGCCGCGTCCCGGGAATTGCACTGTGTCCGAACCTTGGTATTCGAATTTCGTGGGCCGCGACATGGCCGTCGACCTTGGAACCGCGAACACGCTCATCTATGTGCGCGGGCGCGGGATCGTGCTCAACGAGCCGTCCGTGGTGGCGATCAACGTCAAGGACGGTCGCCCGCTCGCCGTCGGAGCCGAAGCGAAGCGCATGATCGGTCGGACTCCCGGTCACATCCAGGCCATTCGGCCACTCAAGGATGGCGTGATCGCGGATTTCGACATCTGCGAGAAGATGCTCCGCTACTTCATCCAACGAGTGCACACGCGCCGCTGGGCCCGGCCCCGCATGGTGATCTGCGTGCCGTCGGGCGTCACCGGCGTCGAACAACGCGCGGTGGTGGATGCCGCAGAGCACGCGGGCGCACGTAAACCCGCCGACATCATCGAGGAGCCCATGGCCGCGGCGATCGGCGCGGGGCTGCCGGTGCACGAGCCGGCCGGCAACATGGTGGTCGACATCGGCGGCGGCACGACCGAGGTCGCGGTGATCTCGCTGGGGGGCATCGTCGCGAGCGAGTCGATTCGGATCGCTGGCGATGAACTCGACGAGTCGATCATCAACTTCGTGAAGAAGGAGTACTCCCTTGCGCTCGGTGAGCGCACCGCGGAGGAGATCAAGATGGCGCTGGCGAGCGCGCACCCGCTCGAGGAAGAGCTCTATGCCGAAGTGCGCGGTCGTGATCTCGTCACCGGTCTGCCCAAGACCATCGTCGTGTCGACCGAAGAGATTCGCGAGGCGATCGAGGAACCGGTGTCGGCGATCGTCGACGCGGTGAAGGTCACGCTCGACAAGACGCCACCGGAACTCGCGGCCGACATCATGGAGCGCGGCATCGTGATCACCGGTGGGGGTGCACTGCTGCACGGTCTCGATCGTCGGCTCGAAGTCGAGACGGGGATGCCGATCGTGATCGCAGAGAACCCGCTGTACTCGGTGGTCATCGGCTCCGGTCAGTATCTGGAAGAAGCTGCGTTCAGAAACCTGATCTCGCAGAAATCCTCCTGAGCCGCGACGTCGGGTCTGAGCGAGAACGGTGACCGGTCCAGGGTCGCATCGGCGGCGAAACATCCTGATTTTGTTGATCCTCACGTCGATCACGTTGATCACGTTGGACACCCGAGGCGGGAACTCCGGGATTGGTGGGCGCATCCGCAACACCGCTCGTGACGCGTTCGCCCCGATCCAGGATGGTGTCGACTCCGCGCTGCATCCGATCGAGAACTGGTGGGATGGTGTCACCCGCGCCGGCGACATCAAGAACGAGAACCGCAGGTTGCGTCGAGAGTTGCAACAGGCGCGCGGCCAGGCGATCCAAGGCCGGAACGCGCGGCGCCAGATCGAAGAACTCTCCCGGTTGTCCGATCTGCCGTTTGCGCCGAACATCGCGGGCGTGAACGCGCAGATCATCCTCGGTTCTCCCGGCAACTTCGAGTCGACCGTCGGCCTCAACAAGGGTTCGAGCTTCGCGTTGGCGCCCGACATGCCAGTGGTGTCGGGCGATGGGCTACTGGGCCGTCTCGCGCGGGTGTCGCGCCGACGTTCCACGGTGTTGCTCCTCACCGACCGCGACTCCGCGGTCGGAGTCCGCGATGTTCGGACCGGCGACCGCGGAGTGTTGAACGGTAATCCGGACGCCACTCTCCAGCGCATGGACTCGGTCGGCGTGAAGGCCCGGATCAAAGCGGGCGACGAGTTGGTGACCGTCGGCAGTGTCGAAGGGCCGTTCCCACCGAACATCCCCGTCGGTCGCGTCGTCAAAGTCGAGCATCCGCCGGGCAGCCTCGCGGCCCGCATCACCGTCCGACTGCACGCCAACGCCAACCAGACCGAGTACGTGCGGGTCCTGCGGTTCCCGGAGCCACCATGATGCTCAGACTGGGGCGGCTCGCGCTGATGTTGATCCTGCTCGTTGTGCTCCAGACCGCGTTGTTCCCTTACCTGCGCATCGCCGATGTCGTGCCGGACCTCGGACTCGTGGCCGCCGTGGCGATCGCGGTTCGCTACGGGCCGGAGACGGGCGCGGCGTTCGGGTTCGCGGCGGGGTTCGCGAGCGATGTCTTCCTCCAGACCCCGCTCGGGCTGTCGGCGCTCGCCTTCGGTCTGACCGCATATTTCGTCGGCATGTTGCAGCGCAGGCTCGCGCGCCCGGCCTGGTGGGTGAATCCGTTGGTCGCGACCGCGGCGGGGATCGCGGCCGGAACCTTGTATGTCGGCCTCGGCGCGCTGGTCGGCCAACAGCAGCTCTTCGTCCTGCGGTCCGTGCAGATCATCCTGTTGGCAGGGCTCTACGACGGGGTGGTGGCGTTGGTCATCTTCCCGTTGGCGATCTCGGCTGCCCGCCCGCGGTCACCGGCGATGCTCGGTGGGGCAGGATATTGAGCCGCATGGGACCTTCTCGATGAGTACGCCGCGCGTCCGGGCCAGCGTGATCAGTGTGATCGCACTCGCGCTCTTCGGCGCGCTCTTCGCTCGGCTCTGGTATCTCCAGGTGGCCACGACCTCCGAGTTTCAGACCGCGGCGGCGCAGAACTCGGTGCGAGAAATCATCGAGCCGGCGCCGCGCGGGCGGATCCTGGACGCGAGGGGCCGTGTGCTGGTCGACAACCGGATGGCGAATGTCATCACCGTCGATCGCACGATTTCGGACCGGCAGCGACGCGCCGTCGTGCTGAAGTTGTCGGTGCTGCTCAGGAAGACCCCGAAGCAGCTCAACGCGCGGCTCGAGGATCCGCGGAACTCGCTGTACACGCCAGTGCGAGTCGCCGACGATCTCACCTTCGAACAGTTGCAATACGTATCGGAACACCGAACCGAGTTCCCCGGCGTTCGCGCCGCGACCGTCCCGATCCGTCAGTACGTGAACAAGACGAGCGCGTTTCATGTGCTCGGGTACCTCGGCGAGATCAACGAGGCCGAGCTCAAGGCGCAGGTCGATCCCAACGCGTACCAACTCGGCGACAAGATCGGCAAGAGCGGGGTCGAACTCACCTACGAAGCGGATCTGCGCGGCCACCCAGGTGTGACCCGGGTTGAGGTCGACGCGACGAATCGGGTGATCCGGCGGCTCGACACGCGCCCCGCGCGCGCCGGACGCGACGTGCGCCTCACCATCGACCTGGATGTCCAGCAGACCGCCGAGCGTGCGCTCCAACAGGGTCTCGAGGCCGCGAGAACGGTCAAGAATCCGGCGAACAAGGAAAAGTTCGAGCTCCTGAATGCACCCGCCGGCGCGGCGATCGTGTTGGACACGACCGATGGTTCCGTGGTCGCGCTGGCGTCGGCACCCACATTCAACGCGAACGAGTTCGTCAACGGCATCCTCCAGCCGACGTGGGACTGGCTCGGGGACCCGAAGAACAACCTGCCCCTCGTGAACCGCGCCGTCTCCGGTATGTACGCGCCGGCCTCGACCTTCAAGTTGGTGACTGCGGTCGCGGGGCTGCGCGCCGGCGTGATCAACGCGAACACGACCATCCTCGACAACGCCAAGTACGCCTACCCCACCGACCCCGACCACCCGTTCACCGGGGAGGGTGCCAACGGCAGGGTGAACCTGAGCCGTGCGCTCGCCGTGTCGAGCGATGTGTACTTCTACCGGATCGGGGGCGAACTCTTCGCCCGCCAGAAGAACGGTGACGCCACGGGCGGTGCCCTGCAAACGACGGCGAAAGACTTCGGGTTCGGTCAAGCGACCGGGATCGCCCTGCCCGCAGAGTCGGTCGGTCGGGTCCCGGACGCCCAGTGGAAGCAGTCGATTCACGACAAGAACCCCGCGGCATTTCCGTATCCCGAATGGTTGCCCGGTGACAACATTCTGTCGTCGATCGGCCAGGGCGACATGCTCGTCACGCCCGTCCAGATGGCCTCCGCGTACCTGACGCTGGCCGACGGGGGAACGCGCTACTCGCCCCGGCTCGCCAGCAGCGTGTTCCGCGCCGGGGTCGACCCTGCCGACCCCGCAGACCTCGAGGCCAAGAAGGTTCGCGATCTCGCGCCGATCAAGCTGAGCACGATGGAGATCCCCGAGGCGGCCACGCTGATGACGGGATTCACCAACGTGGTCGAGGATCCCAAGGGCACCGCGGTGGCGGCGTTCGCTGGATTCCCGAAGGGGCTCGCCGCCGGTAAGACCGGAACTGCGCAGGTGCAAGGGAAGCAGAACACGTCGTGGTTCGTCGGGATGACGCCCGCCGTCCAACCTCGGTACGTGGTGCTCGTGATGGTGGAAGAGGGTGGCTACGGCGCCCAGACGGCCGCACCGATTTCCCGAGCGATCATGGAACAGCTCAACGCCCTGCCGGTTGGTCCGGTTCGCAACATCTCGCCGCCGACGGGGAACTGACCCGATGGCTGTCATCGCCTCTGAGCGTCGATCGAGAATGCAGGAGTCCCCGCTTCGGCACGTGGATCCGCTCCTGTTCGGTCCACCGCTCATACTCGGCGGGCTCGGCCTGCTCATGGTCTACGCGTCGACCCATCGCATCCTTGAATCCGAAGGCCTCGACCCGATGTTCTTCGTCAAGCGCCAGGTGATCGCCATCGTGATCGGGTTGGTCGCGATGGTGGTGTTGATGGTGATCGACTACCGGCGGCTCCGCGAGCTGTCCCTCCTCGGCTACGTCGCGACCGTGCTGATGTTGGTCGCAGTCCTCAAGTTCGGCGTCGATGTGAAGGGCGCGCAAGCTCGCTTCGACATCGGGCCCTTCCAGATTCAGCCGGGGGAGTTCGCCAAGATCTTCCTCACGCTCGTGCTCGCCGCGTATTGCACGCGTCACCGCGAGGAGATGGGCGGTCGGCGATTGATCACGGCGCTGGCGATCTGTGCCGTCCCGATGGGTCTCATCATGCTCCAGCCCGACCTGGGCACCGACATGGTGCTGATGGCCATGGTGTTCACCGTTCTGATGATGGCCGGCGCCCGGGCCCGGCATCTGGTGGTGCTCGTGTTGCTCGGCTTTACCTTCGCGGTCGTCGCCGTCCAGTCCGGAGTGCTCGATCAGTACCAAATCGACCGGATCAAGTCGTTCACCGATACGAGCGCCGATCAAGAGCGATCGGGATACAACCAGAAGCAATCCGAGATCGCCATCGGGACCGGAGGTCTGACCGGAAAGGGCCTGTTCCAGGGATCACAGACGAACGGTCAACACGTACCCGAACAGCACACCGACTTCATCTTCACGGTGGTGGGCGAGGAGCTCGGATTCGTCGGCGGAGCCGTGGTGCTGGGGCTCTTCGCGATTATTGTGTGGCGAACTTCCCGTGCGGCCCGGCTGGCTCAAGATCCATTCGGA
>JANLRZ010000156.1:0-16747 GCA_031362155.1 Acidimicrobiia bacterium
GTCATCTGCACGCCCTTGGGTCGCGCGGTCGTGCCCGACGTGTAGTTGATCGTGGCGGTCGCCGTTTCGTCGTCGGTCACGAACCGAGGCTCACCGGTCCGGCCGAACAGCTCGGCGTCGGTATCGGCACCGAGAACGAAACGGTGTGCGGTCGCGATATCAGTGGTCAGCTCGTCGTACTCGGGGTCGACGAGGAGCGCGGAGGCGCCCGAGTGTTCGACGATGTACGCGATCTCGTCCCGGTTGAGCCGGAAGTTGATCGGAACCAGCACGCGGCCGTAGGCAGGGATGCCGAACAGCGCAGTGAGGAACCGCCCGGCGTTGGGCGACAGGATCGCGATCCGTTCACCTGCGCCGAGACCGAGCTGATCGAAGGCAACCGAGATGGATCGTCCCTGGCGCGCGAGGTCCGCATAGGTGAAGGTGCCGAGGGTTCCACCCGGCGGGTTCGGTTCGTCGACGACGGCATCGCGATGGCCGTACACCGTCTCGGCTCGGTAGAGGAAGTCGAGCGTGGTCAATGGAACGTGCATGCGGAGATCCCCCTCGTCGAGATCGGGAGCGTACGCGAGGTGCGGTGGACTACGCCGGTGCCGCTTCCACCGCTGGGGCGGAGGCCCGCGCGGTCTCATCCGCGCGGCGGCGCAGGCTCCGGAGCGCCAGCCCGCCGGCAACGAGCGCGGTGACCCCTCCGACGACGAGTCCTGAGCGGGGCCCGGAGATCTGCGAGACGGCGCCGATGATCGGGGCGCCGATCGGCGTCGAACCCAGGAACGCCACCGCGAAGAGGGCGGCGACCCGGCCGCGGTACTCCGGCTCGGCGCGGCTCTGGGCGAGGGCACCGGCGGCCGAGAGGAACGCGATCGACGACGCGCCCATCGGGATGAGGACGATCGCGAAAACGACGACCGACGGGGTGGCCGCCGCGATCATCATGCACACACCGAGGGTGAGCGCGGCGACGATCACGAACCGCGTCGTGACTCGTTCACGGTGCGCGACGTACAGCGACGCGAGCACCGCCCCCACGCTCATGAGTGTGAGGAGAGTGGCGAACGTGCTCGCGCCGCCGTCGAACACCTTGCGGGCCATGAGCGAGACCGTGACCTGAAAGTTGAACGACAGGGTGCCAATGATGGCGGTAAGCAGCAACGTCGTGCGCAGTGCCTGGTGCTCCCACACGTACCGCAACCCGTCGGTGAGTTGTCCTCGCTCGCGCGGTACCGGCGCCACTTGGTTGACGGCGAGGAGGTCCATGGTCATCAGTGCCGCGATCACGGCAACGAACGACACGGCGTTGGCAACGAAACACCAGCCGATACCTGCGGTCGCGATGAGGAGCGCGGCAACGGCCGGTCCGATGACGCGCGCAGCAGTGAAGACCGAGCTGTTCAGGCTCACGGCGTTCGCCGCGTGATGGTCGGGGACCAGCTCGGTGACGAAGGACCGGCGGGCGGGGCTGTCGAGCGCGGTTGCGATGCCGAAACTCGCGGCGAGCGCGTACACCATCCAGAGTTCGATGGATCCGCTCAGCACGAGCGCACCCATGATGGCCGCGCAGATCGCGGCTCCGGCCGAGGTGACGATGAGGAGCCGGCGCTTGTCGACGCGATCGGCGAGGACCCCGGCCCAGGCTCCGCCCACCAGGACCGGGAAGAACTGCAGGGCGACGACGGTCCCAACTGCGAAACCATTGCCGTGTGTCATTCGCACCACCAGCCAGGTGAGTGCGGTCTGCTGGACCCATGAGCCACTCGCGGAAACGATCTGGCCCACTAGGTACTTCCGATAGTTGGGCGTTTCCAGCGAGCGGAAGGTCTGGCGGCGAGCGGCACGGATGCGGTTCATCGGGGGTTCTCGGCGGCGAGCTGTTCGAGGATCGCTGCCGCGCGGGTGAGCACGGACCGATCGGCGTCGGTGAGTTCGCGGAGGCGCCGGTCCAGATAGGCGTTCTTCCGTTTGCGGTGGCGTGCGAGCAATGCGGTACCCACCGGCGTGATCTCCATGTGGTGGACCCGGCGATCGTTGGCATCGATGGTCCGGGTCACGAGGCCGGCAGCTTCGAGTTTTCCCGTCAGCGCCGTAATCGTCGGTGGTTGCACTTGCTCGAGGCGGGCGAGGGCACCGAGGGTGATGGGACCATCGCGCTCGATACTGGCCAAGGCGGAGAGCTGGGAGATCGTCAGGCTCGGATCCGCGCTCTGGCGGAGCCGGCGATGCAGCCGGGCGACCGCGAGCCGCAAGCGGGGCGCGAGGTCGTCGGTGAGGGTCGCGGTGGCGCGGGTGGGAGTGGTCGACATAGTTCGTTGAACAAATTAGCCTGACGAACTATTCCCGCGCCACACAGATACACGCCACGCCGTGGATCGGGAAGCAACGGTGTCAGCGGGTGGGGGTGAACATCGGGTGCGCCGGGCCGGTGCCGAGGTAATCCTCGATGCGTCCGACCCGGTACCCCTCCGCCCGAGCCTTGGCGAACACCAACTTGAGGTTCACCAGGAGGTCGGTGCGGAAGTGCATCAAGAGAATGTCGCCGGGGTGAAACGTCTCGCCGACGAGATCGAGGCGGCCGTCGTTGGTGGCACCGCGCCACAGCACGATGGCGTTGAGCCCACAGCTCCCGACCACCGAGCGAGTGGTCTCGTTCCACTCGCCATATGGGGGCCGGAACAAGGTGGGGCGAGTGCCGTACCACGTCTGGAGATCGGTGAGGTCGCCGCAGACCTGCTTCTGCTGATCGGCGTATCCGAGCTTCTTCAGCTGCGGATGGCTGATGGTGTGCGCTTGGATCGTCGATCCCAGACCCTGCATTGCTTGGAAGAACGTCTGGCCGTCGATGGCTTGTTGGCGAACCAGGAACAACGTGAGCGGTACCCGCTCCTGACGAAGCAGGTCGAGGACCGCAGGGTCGCGAACCAGGCCGTCGTCGATGCCGAGGAAGATGACCTTGTCGGTCGTGGGGACGCGGTCCATCGCAGGCGTGGTCTCGGTGAGCGAGACCGGCGTCGTCGGCGTCGGCATGGCGAGCGGACCGGGGGTGGGCACCGGACCGCGAGCCGGTGTCGGCGCGGTGGTGGAGGTCGATGAGGTCGATGTTGGGGCCGACGTGGTGGACGAGGGCGCCGGACTCGACGTCGATGCGCGGATCTGCCGGCTGAGCACCTCGGTTCGCCCCGGCGCCATTGTGTCGCTGTCGCCCAGTGCGGCGGACGCGCCGACCGCACCGACGACGAAGAGAGTGGCGACGGCCATCGTGGCCCAGATTCGTGACGTCATATGAGTGCGGCACTTGTCCGCCGGCGCAGTGTAGGAGAAGTTCGCCCCGGTTTCGGACGTCGCCGTGGCACCATGGGCCCATGGCGAAACCAGTGCCGGAGATGCGCGAATGGGGTCTCGTCCGCCCTGAGGAACTGGAGCGGGTGGTGATCCTCTCGCCCCACCTCGATGATGCGGTGCTGGGGTGCGGCCGCTTCATGGCCGAGCATCCCGGAACCACCGTGGTGACGGTGTACGCGGGCGCGCCCGATCGGTATCCGGAACCGATGACCCAGTGGGACCAACTCTCCGGGTTCGTGGGCGGCGACGACGTGCTGGCCGAACGGCGCGCCGAGGATGCCCGGGCGTTGGCCGAGCTGGGCGCCAACGCGTGGTGGCTGGATTTCGTGGAGCATCAGTATCTCGACCGGCCCGAGTGGGTGGGCCCCGATCAGACGGCCGACACGATCGAATCCACCCTGCGGGGCTTGAACCCCACGGCGGTCTTCATGCCCTTCGGGCTGGCGAATCCCGACCACGACGCCACCCACGCGGCCGCGCTCCGCGTTCGGTTGAACTTGTCGGGGCCGGCGTGGTTCGCCTACGAAGACTTCGGGTACAAACACATTCCCGGCCTCCTGGCCTGGCGGGTCAGCCAGTTGTTCCGGGCTGGGCTCTGGCCGACGCCGGTGGCGCTGACCACCGAATCTCCCGACGTCCGCAAGCCGGCGGCGCTGGCCCACTACGTCTCCCAGCTCCGAGCCTTGGACGCCGATTGGCAGCTGACCCCCAAGCTCGTGGCTCCCGAGCAGCTCTGGCGGCTCGAGCCGCCATCTCCCGGCTGGGAAGGATTGACCGACTCGACGTGACACGGCGGCTCGACCGATCTAGATTGCACGGACCGTGCAACCTTTCCTGGGGGAATCCACCATGGCTCGTCCGCTCGGCGCCCGTCGCCGTCACGCCCGCTTGACCGTCGCCACCGCGGTCGCATCGCTGATCGTGCTGTCTGCGGGACCGGCGTTGGGAGACACCGACCCGGGATCCGCCAACACCAAGAAGAAGACGCCGGCGCATGACATGTCGAAGATGAAGGGCATGGATCATTCGGCGGGCGGCACCAAGGCGACCAAGGCCAAGCGCGGCATGATCGTGCTCGACGGCGCGCTCACGGGCGACTCGCCGTGTGAACTCTCGGGCCCGCCGGCATCGGTCGGCCAGGTCCAGAAGGACGCCGAAGGTCACGACCAGCGCGGCCCGCTCCAGCAGTATTCGATGTCGCGGGCCGAGCGGGAGCAGCTGATTCAGGAGCAAGCCCAAGCGCGCGCGGTGGCCGTGAAGTACCCCACCGTCGCGAGTGCGGAGGCCGACGGTTACAAGAAGTCGACGCCGTACGTTCCCTGTATCGGCGCGCATTACACCAAGACCTCGCTCGTCTCGAAGTTCGATCCCGCGGCACCGTCGGAGTTGCTCTTCGACGGCACCACCCCCGACGCGAAGATCGTCGGGTTGAGCTACCTGGTCTTCAACCGCGACGGTGCACCGAAGGGTTTCGCCGGCCCCAACGACCAGTGGCACCAGCACAACAGCAACGGTGGGCTGTGTTTGAACAGCCAGTTCGTCGTGATTGGCAACGAGTCGACGACGAAGAAGGAATGCGAAGCCCGCGGCGGCAAGAAGGCCAAGCTCGACGACATCTGGATGGTGCACAACTGGGTCGTGCCCGGCTGGGAGTGCGGCTGGGGCGTGTTCGCCGGTGAGTGCCCGGAACTCGGTGGTCGCGTGGGCGGGACGGTGTGGGACGAGCCGGACCCGAAGTCGTTCGCGAAGGCGACCGGCGCCAAGAAGGCGGCCGCCGACAAGAAGAAGTCCAGCAACTAGGCCGGCACCTCAGGCCTGCTCGGCCCAGAGGTCGGTGAGGATCGCGGCGGTGTGCGCGGCCTCATCCCAGTTCCACCAGTGACCGCAGCCGTCGAAGGTCACGAGCCGGGCCCCGAGCCGCTCGGCGATGCGCTGCGCCGTGCCGACGTCGACGAAGGCGTCATCCGCGCCGTGAAACACGACGGCCGGCCGGGGCGGCATCGCGCCGACCTGGGGATCCCATTCGGCGCCGGCAGTGATGGCGGACCGGTAGAGCGCCAGGATCGCGGCGCCCATGCGCGCGTCGATCGCGGCGGCTTGTATCGGCGCTAAGTCGGCCGGGGTGCCGGCGGCGGCCAGGCCGGCCGCGAGTGCTTCGGCCGTCATGGCCGTCATCGCGGCCATGATCTGTTCGCCGACCTCGGGGGTCTGCCAGGCCTGGGCCATGGCGTGCCATTCGTACTGGGCGTCGAGCGGGCCGCTGCCGACGGCGAGGGTGCGAATGAGGTCGGGTCGCACCGACGCGACCCGCAGGCAGAGCATCGCCCCCCAGTCGTGTCCGACGAGATCGACGGGCGCGCCGATCGCGTCGATCTCGGCCTCCAGCCACGCGGCGTACTCCTCTTTGGTGGCGGTCCAACCTTCGGGCCCGTCGACCCCGAACCCGGGGAGGCGGACGCGGACGATGTCGCTTCGGTCGAGGTGGTCGAGCAGCGCACCCCAGCAGCGATCGGTGTCGGGCACCCCGTGGACGAAGACGGCCGGCATCAGAACAGCGGCGACCAGGCGACGGTGCGCAACATGCGACTCTCCCAATCGTCCCGGACTTGTAGCGCGTCGTGCATCCACGTGCCCGGCGCACGATGTTCGGCCGGCACCTCGGACGTCAGCAATCCGAGCAACCCCGAGGGTCGGGTGACGCGTTGCCACAGCACGACCTCCCGGTGGCGCGCCGCCGCGCCCCACGCCGGAGTGAAGACGGCCTGGAGCTCGAGGAGCGATCGACCCCCGTGGCGACCTTCGGCCAGGCTCGGCGCGTAGTTGTCGCGCGCGGCTTCGAGGTACTCCTCGAGCTTGCCGGCATGGGGCCAGGCGGTGTCCTCCATGAACAGCGTCAGGTCGTGTTCGCCGCCGTCGGTGGGGACGTGGTTGAAGTCGATCTCCTGGAGTGGTGACCACTCCGCCGGCGCGAGGACCTTCGCCGTGACATCCCATCGCAGTTGATCGTGGCGGCGAGCGAGGTCACGGAGGTCGCCGCGTTGGAGTCGCCACACGAGTTGTTCCCATGCGGCGCCGTCTCGAACCGCGGTGAGGGTGATGAAGTTGTACGCCCGACCGGTGCCGTGCGCGAGGCGGAGAAAGAACAACAGTCGGGCGTCGTCGGTCTCGCCGAGCTCGGGCATCCACTCGTCGCGGAAGCTGGCCTCGAACTCGTCCTCGTGAGCACCCATGACCCGATGGACTTCGTGAATGAAAAGCACGGCGGGACGTTACTGCCCGCCTCGATCACGGGTCACCGCTGCTTCGATCTCGTCGATCGCGGCGTCGGCCAGGGCCCGCAGTTCATCGTCGGTACGGTCCTGGATCGGGTGGGGGACAAAGACCGACGCCGGATTCGCGCCGAGCGCTCGGGCCTGCGCTTCCGCCGCGTCGATGAACTCGGTGGAGGCTACGAAGACGCCGGGAACGCCGGCCGATTCGAGATTCACGATGTCGTGCACACTGCACGACGTGCACGAGCCTCAGTCGGCGAGGGCCTCGATCACCACGTCGCACTTGGTGGAGATCTCGTGGCGCAGGTCGACGGGGGCGGGCTTGGTGAACGTCGGTTTGGCGAAGCGCAGCACCGTGTGCCCGCGGGTCGTGAGCACGTCGGCGATCCGGTCGAGAAAGACATCGCCGCGCGCCTTGGTGATGTCGAGTAGCCCGATGGTCAGGCCGTCGAGGGTCGCGGGTCGGGCCGCACGCTCACGGGTGGTGGCGGCGCGTTCGCTGGTCGGATCGAGGAGCGTGGTCATGAGCGAATCTCCCGGGTGACGACTTCGGACCCCATCTTCCCACTGGCCCAGCCGCCCATGATGCCCGAGAACAGGCCGGCACCCCCGCCCGCGTGGGCGATGAGAAAACCACCGTCGCGGAACTTGGGCAGTGTGACATCGGCGAGGGACTCCGGGATGCCCTCTTCGATACCGGCGGCGCCGCGGACGAGTTCGTTGCCGTCGAGCTGGAGGAGCGCTCCGAGCTCCTCCCGGAAGCGGGCCTTGGACCAGCCGGCCCCCTCGTAGACGCGGAGGTGGTCGGGCGTGATGATCAGCATGGCATCGAACGCCAGCGGAAGTTTGGGGTGGGCGGAGGTCCGCAGGCACGCCGCGAAACTGCGGGTGAGCGATTCCGGTGTGCGCGAGAGCTGGTCCACGACCCCGCGGACCCCTTCACCGGCGAACAACGTCACCGTGTTCTGGTCGGCGCGATAGCCCCGTTCGACGTGCATGGGTTCCCAGTACGCATCCTCGTGTTCGGCGAAGCAACAGGTGTACTTGCCCGGCTGACCGAGCGTGGCGCGGTCGACGTCGCCCGGGCGGCCGCCGCCCACATTGCGGATGACGAGTTGGAGTGCCCGTCCGATGGTGGCGTTGGCGCGGTTGCCGGGGCCAAGGGCGTTGATGCCACTGTTCATACCGATGGCCCGAGTGATCGGTCCGTTGACCACGATGACCGGCCCGCTGAACCAGGTGGTCGCGAGGAGACCGTGCATGTTGAACTCGTCGGTGCACGCGGCTTCGAGTGCGGCGAGCACGACCGGGAGATATTCGGGTCGACAGCCGGCCATCACCGCATTGATCGCGACCTTCTCGACGGTGCACTCGACGAGATCCGGCGGGACGATCGCGACGATGTCCTGAGGATCGCGCGTGGTCCCGGTCAGCATGCGCACGACCCGTTCGGGCGTCGGCGGCACGAGCGGCAGGCCATCGGACCACCCCCGTTCGAACATCGCCTCGGCGTCGTCCTCATCGTTGCCGAGTTCGAGCCGACGGGCCTGCAGGGCGCGCTCACCCAGCTGCGTGGCATGGCGTTGGGCGATGGCCGGATCCTGAGTCAGGGAACCACAGCCCGGCCGGTACGGCGGGAGCTGTGAGCCCAACGGGCTCACGCCGGTGAAGCTCTCCCACTGGTCACGACTCCAGCCAATGATGCGCGCGGTCTCCCGACCGTGCTCGATGCGGAGCAGCGTCGGTACGGTGTCGAGATCGAGGGCGAAGCTGGTGGCCAGATCGCGATCATCGAGCGCGCCGCCCGTCGGCTCGGGAAAGGTCGGATCGTCCTGGGAGACGATGGTCACGGTGTCGGTCGCTCGATCCCGGAGTTCGGCCAACACCGGTCCGACGAGCACGCACGTCGGACAGTCGCGTTTGACGATGGCGACGAGACCGTCCGGAAGGTCGAGGGGTGGCATCAGCTCAGTTGTTCGATGACGTAGTCGATGGCATGGGTGAGGGTGGCGACATCGTCGGGCTCGATCGCCGGAAACATAGCGATCCGGAGTTGATTGCGCCCGAGCTTGCGGTACGGCTCGGTGTCGAGGATCCCGTTGGCCCGAAGCGCCTGCGCGATCGCCGCGGCGTCGATGGACTCTTCGAAGTCGATCGTGCCCACCACGTGACTGCGCTGATCGGGATCGGTGACGTAGGGCGTCGCGACCGAGGAACTCTCGGCCCACTCGTAGAGGATCGCGGCGCTGCGGTCGCACCGACCGGCCGTCCACTCGAGCCCGCCGTGGATGAGCATCCAGTCGATCTGATCGGCGAGCAGGAACAGGGTGGCCAACGCCGGTGTGTTGTAGGTCTGATCGAGCCGGGACTGTTCGAGTGCGATGCCCAGACTCAGACTCGCGGGAACCCAACGGTCGGACGCAGCGATGCGTTCGATCCGTTCGATCGCCGCCGGCGACATCGCGGCCAGCCACAGGCCGCCGTCGCTGCCGAAGCTCTTCTGCGGCGCGAAGTAGTACACGTCGGTCTGGGTCGGGTCGAAGCGCAACCCGCCCGCGCCCGACGTCGCATCGATCAGGGTGAGCTGGTCCGGCGTGGCGCCGGTCGGTCGCATCACCGGCAGCATGACTCCGGTCGATGTTTCGTTCTGCGGCCAGCAGTACGCGTCGACCTCGGGGTCGGCGACCAGCACCGGGTGCGTGCCGGGCTCACTTTCGATGACCCGAGGGTCGTCGAGGTGGGGCGCGGTGCGCGTCACTGTCGCGAACTTGGAGGAGAACTCGCCGCACACGAGATGCTCGGCGCGGCGTTCGATCAGACCGAAGCTGGCTGCATCCCAGAACGTGGTCGAGCCGCCGTTGGCCAGCAGGATCTCGTACCCGGTCGGGAGGTTGAACAGCTCGGTCAGGCCGACCCGGATGCGGCCGACGACCGTGCGGACCGTCGCTTGCCGGTGGCTGGTCCCGAGGTAATCGCCGGCCCGGTCGGCGAGCGCCCGAACTGCCTCGACCCGAACTTTCGATGGGCCGGCGCCAAAGCGACCGTCGGTCGGGAGGAGGTGGGACGGGATGACGATGGTGCGGGGATCGAGGGTCACCCGGCGAGATTACGCGTCGACCGGCTCCGCCTCGGAAGGGTTCGCCGAAGTCACCTCGTCGTACCAGGCGGGTCGGTGGTCGCGTGCCCACTTCGTCGACACGGTGCCTCCGGTCATGCCCCGCAGCGATTCACGGTCCTGGAGGGCGAGGAGAATGTGGCCGGCGACCGTGATCCAGATGAGCCATGCGAAGCACTGGTGCACGAAATCAGCACCACTGCGGAGGTTCGTGGAGAACGGCTGGTTCCAGAACATGATCGCGCCGCTGGCAGCCAAGACGATTGCGGCGGCCGGGACGAACGCCGCGTTGAGCTTCTGGCCCGGGTTGAACTTGCCGAGTCGGGCGCCGCGCGCCCGACCGAACGATTTCAACCAGCGGATCTCGTCGGGGGTCCATCGATTGATCCGAGTCGCGTCACGGCGCAACGCGCGGCCCCAACGCGGGATCACTGCGATGAGGAATGCGACCACGATGCCCAGACCGGTGTACACGTGGATGCCCCGGAGGAGCGCGCGGTCAGAGAACAGCGATTGGCCGATGCCGAAACGGAACATTGCGCCGGTCGTCATCGCAACGGTGAAGAGGGCAGCGTTCACCCAGTGGGTGATTCGCTCGGTGCGCGTGAACCGGGGTATCCGCGCGGCGGAGTCAGGTGGGTGCATCGTTGCGTCCGTTGGACGCGCCAACCCAGGCGTCGACCTCGTAGCCACGTTGTTCCCAATACCCGGGAATCACCTCGTCCGTGACCTTGATGGTTTCGAGCCACTTGGTGTTCTTGTAGCCGTACATCGGGAGCACGACCAGGCGAACCGGTCCGCCGTGATCGGTCGAGATGTTCTTGCCGTCGAGTTGGTAGGCGACGATGACGTCGTCGCGTCGGGCTTGCTTCATCGTCAGGCTCTCGGTGTACGCACCGTCGAAACTCGTGAACTGGATCGCCCGACCCTCGGGTTTCACTCCGGCGCGATCCAGCACGTCGCGCAGGAGGACGCCTTGCCACTTCACGTCGAGCACGCGCCAGCCGGTCACACACTGGAAGTCGCGCGTCACCTTCACCGACGGCATCGCGAGGAGGTCGTTCCAGCTCAGAGTGATCGGAGTCTCGACGAGTCCGCCGACGGAGAGTCGGTAGGCAGCCGTGGATCGTTCCGGATATCCATTGACCTGGTAGTAGCGCCAGCCGCCACCACCCGGCAGGATCGCCGAAAGGCCGGTGGGGTCGTTCTTGGCCAGCCGGGCGAGCGCGTTCGAGATCGACGATCCCGTGGCAATCCCGACGGCGCCGAGGCCGAGCAGGCCCAGGAACAGGCGTCGACCGATGGGGGTGCCGGGTTCGTGGGCCACGGGCCCAGCGTACGGCCGGCGGCCGTACGCGAACGCTCGGGACGTCTTACGATCCCGAGAACTCATCCGCGGCGGGATTCGTGTCCGGCTCGTGGCCGAGCGCCACGACCTCGGCGAAACCCTGTTCCAGGCAGTTCATCAGGACGTCGTGGTCGGGGATGGCCACGCCGTCGTAGTTCACTCCGATGCAACAGGTTCCGCAGTGGCTCAACAGGGTCACGTTGATCGCCGCGCCCGAGAGCGGGCCGAAGGCGTACATCCGCTCGAGTTCGGCGCCGCCCGCGTAGATCGGGAACGGCGCGCCGGGGACGTTCGAGGTCACGAAGTCGGCGCCCTTCAACATCGAACCGAACAACGCCGTCGTGATCGTCGTCGGCAGTTGGTTCAGGACGCCGGCGAGCGCGTCGGTCAACGCGACGGCGGGTTCGTCGCGCACGACACGCGTCAGACGTTTCAGTTCCGCGATGCGATCGCCGGCGTCCTTGATTCCCATCGGCACCAGAAACCGGGCGGGGGTGAAATGGTTTCCGCCCATGGACGCGGTGGCTTCGCGGAGGTTGATCGGCATCACCATGCGGAGATCGTCGGCGTGTTCGCCGTAGTAGTCGTGATAGTGGGCGAGTCCGCCGATGACTGCCGCGACGAACGCATCGTTCAACGATCCGCCCGCGGCCTTCCCGGCCCGCTTCAAGTCGTCGAGTGGGACTTCGAGCGTGCCCAGCCCGCGGGCCAAGGTGCGCGCGCGCATGATGGGGGAGTGCGGCACCGTGGCCGGTGCGAGGAATCGAGCGACCGAGCTCCCGACTTCGACGGCGTGTTCGACCGTCTCACGCGGCCGGCGCGCGATCGCCTGGGTGCCTTGCCACACGTCGATCATTCCGCGGCGAGCCATCCCCACGATCCGCCGCCGTCGGTGACTCAGCGACTTGAGGACGAGGTCAGTGGCTCCGAAGGTCGGGATGGCCTCGACTTGGTCGAGCGGTCCAAGGTCTGACGGATTGCGCTCGAAGTCGAACAACATCAGGAGCAGCTTCATCCCTCCGACGCCATCGGTCATCGAATGGTGCACTTTCAGGATCAACGCGGCGCGCCCGCTGTCGAGGCCCTCGACAAGGGTGTACTCCCACAGGGGGCGGGCCCGGTCGAAGCCGGCCATCGCCGCGTTCCGGGCCAGGTCGAGCACGGCGTCGTCGGTCGGTTCGCACACCCGGACCCGCCGCAGGTGGTACATCAGATCGAAGTGCGCGTCTGCCGACCAGTGCGGCGGGCCCATGCGGAGCACCGGAGTCGCCACCCGTTGACGCATTCGGGGGATCAACCACGAGCCGCGCTCGACGCGCGCAACCAGGGTCTCCCAGTCCGGGACCTGGTCGAAGAACAACACCGTGACGATCGTCGATCGCAGCAGGGGGTCCTTCTCGATGTTCCACATGAGCGCGTCGGAGTCACTCATGTGCGCCTCGAACCGTTCGACGTCTTCAGGTCCTGGCATCCGTCTGCTCCCTGCGCGTGTGGAGCCGTCATGCTACGGGACGCCGTTGGAATCGGGAACCCCGGGGTGGCTCAGGCGATGGAGTAGACGACCTTCACCGTGATCTCGAGATCTTGGGTACCGGCGGAAATCGGGATCGCCTGCCGTGCTGAGAATGCGTTGTCCGCCAGTGGAAGCGCCGTGAAGGTCGAGCGGCGTGGTTCGACGATGGAGCGGACCGAACCGAGCTGCACGCCGGCGGCTCGCGCCAGTTGGCGAGCCTGGTCGTGCGCCGCGCGCACGGCCCGACGCCGAGCAGCCTGCACGACTGGTCCGGTGTCTTCGATGCTCAGAGCGACGCTGTCGACCCGCAGGTCATCTCCGGCGAGTTGGGCCGCGGCGTCGATGATCTTCCCGGCGTTCGGAATGTCGTGCGTCTTGGCGGTCATGCGCGTCGACACCGTGTATCCGTTGATCCGCCCCTTGGTATCGAAGGTTGGGTACAGCGACACGTTGCTCGTCTGGATCTCCGACTTCTTGACCCCGACGAGCCGCATGGCGTCGATGACGCCCTGCACCCGTTTGGCGTTCGCCGTCAACGCCTCGGTGGCGGTCGTCCCGCGTGTCTCTGCGCCCAAGCCGATTGTCGCGGTGTCCGGCACGCCGGTTGCTGCGCCGGTTGCGGTCCCGCTGATGGTGTGGTTCGAGTCGCCCGATGCCGCATTGGCCGACGTGGTGGTGCACCCGCCGGCAATGCAGGCCAGGGATCCCAACGCGATCGCGAGGCGGGTTGGACGCTTGATCATGTGACTCCTCCGTGGAATCGGGGTCGGTCATGGTTCGACGTCGCTCCTCCTCGGTGGGTTCCCGCAACGGGATAATCCTTGCGCGGTTGCGGTTCGGGCGCTGGGGCTCCACAATGAAGGGAATGCCAGACGTGTGGAGCGATCAATCGGTCGTCACCACACCGGTCGACGGCGGCGGGGAGATCGGTGTGGTCAACAGCCTCACGGTCACGCTGCGCCCGCGGTTGGTCTTCCGAGCGATCGGGCCAGCCTGCATCCTGGCCGGCATCGCCGGGATCGCTGCACAGTTCCTGCCCGCGATCGGTCTGTTGGTGGTCGGGGGTCTGGCAATGGCCGCCTGGATCCCCAGTCTCGCGGTCGACGGCGATGAGATTCGGCTCCGGGGGCTCTGGACGATGACGAAGATCCCGTTGGACACGGTTGATCAAATCCGGTTGCGGCGAGTTCCGTTCGGCCCGAAGCATGCAATGCGGCGGGTGTATCGCGTCGGGCCCTTCTGCTCGACGCCGATTCGCCTGCGGTTCCTCCGCGACGACCTCACCCTCGCGCAGATCACGGTCGTCTATTGGGGCGGATGGGCCGGCTTGGTCCGATACCTGCTCACGGTCCCCGGGATCTCGGCAGATAGCCGCACGCGCGGCCGCCTCGACCGCTACGGATGAGCGACCGCTTCTGAGATTTCCCGCCCGATGACTTGACGGACAGAATCCGGATATTTATTATCCGGATAATGAAACTCTCGGATGGAATCGAGTGGGGCGTCCACGTCACGACGCTCCTGGCGGTACTCCCACCCGAATCCGCCCTCCCGGCAGCCCGGCTCGCCGAGTTCCACGGCGTTCCCGCGGCCTATCTGGCCAAGCACCTCCAGGCCCTGAGTCGGGGCGGAATCCTCGAATCGGTGCACGGTCCGCGAGGGGGATATCGGTTGGCCCGACCGGCGGCCCAGATCACGGTTCTCGATGTCGTCGAGGCGATCGACGGCACCGAATCGGCGTTCCGATGTTCCGAGATTCGACGGCGAGGTCCCGCGGCCCAACCCGCGGCTGCGTATCCCTTGCCGTGTGGCGTCCACCGCGTGATGACCAACGCCGACGCAGTGTGGCGGGCGTCCTTGCGCGCCGTGACCATTGCCGACCTCGTGCAGACCGTGGCTCGAGACGCACCCCCGGCCGGCTTGGTCGCAGGTGCCGCGTGGATCCAGGAGGTCTTGTCATGAAATTGTTCCTGACCGGTGCAACTGGTGTCATCGGTCGATCGCTCGTCCCACTCCTTGTCGACGAAGGTCACGAGGTGCGAGCGGTCTACCGGCGCGACGACGCCGCGGTCGCGTTGCGGAGGGCCGGCGCCGAGCCGATCACGGTCGACCTGTTCGACCCGGACTCGGTCATACAGGCCGTCGCCGGGAGCGAAGCGGTGCTCCACCTGGCCACGAACGTGCCCATGCTCAGCAAAGCGGGACGACCGAAGGGTTGGGACACGCACAATCGATTGCGAGTCGACGCGACCCGAAACCTGGTGGCCGCGGCCCGTGCGACTGGGGCCGCGCGGTTCGTCAAGGAGTCGGTCACGTTCGTCTATCGCGACCACGGCGGTGCCTGGATCGACGAGACGGCTCCGCTGATTCCCGAACTCGGTCTGCTGGCGTCGACCATCGAAGGGGAGGACCTCGCCCTAGGATTCGCCGACGGCGGTGGGAGCGTGACGGTGCTGAGGTTTGGTTTGTTCTACGGTGGGATCGCCAACCGCGGCACCGACGACGGATTGAAGCTGGCGAAGTTTCGGCGGTCGTCGATCGCGGGCCGGTCCGACGCCTACATGGCGTCGATTCATTGCGAGGACGTCGCGTCGGCGGTGGTGGCAGCGCTCGACGTTCCGACCGGCATCTACAACGTGTGCGACAACGCGCCCATGACTCGGGGCGACTATCTGGCCGCGTTCGCGGCCGCGTTCGGGATCAAGACCCCGAAGCCGACTCCGGGTCGGCTGATGACCGTCGCGGGTGGCCGCGGGGCGGAAGGCATCATCGCGTCGCAGCGTGTATCGAATGAGAAGTTCCGCACGGCGAGTGGGTGGGAACCGAACTACCCCGACGCCGCGACCGGTTGGGTGGCCGAGGCCGCATCGAGACGAGAAGGTGACGCATGAACCGAACACTGCTCCGAGTCGGACTGATCTATGAGGCCGGGGCGTTCGCGCTCGTCGGGTTCTGGGCGGCGTTCGCGCCGCGCTCGTTCTACGGGGATTTCCCTGGCGGTGGTCGCCATTGGATCTCAGTCGACGGGCCGTACAACGAACACCTGATCCGCGATGTGGGCGAGTTGAGTCTGGCGCTCTTCGCCGTGGTGATCGCGGCGGCGATCACGTTGTCGATCCCGCTGGTGCGGGCCGCGCTCGCGGCGGTCATCGTGAACGGCGGGTTGCACGTCGTGTACCACGCTCGTCATCTCGACACGTTGGCGTCGGGAGATGCGGTGGCAGTGATGGCGAGCCTGGCCCTGGGGCCGGTGATCGCCGTGGCGTTGCTCGCGCTGACTGTGCGTCAGGGGCCGGCGATCGAATCGCAGCCCGAGCAGCCGATCAGGGGTTAGCGGCGACCAACGTTGGGACGCTTGCCATGGTTGGCCTTGTTGCGGCGGGCCCGCAGCTTGCGCTTCTTGGTTTTCTTGCTCACGACAATCCTCCGAGATGAGCCACGGAGGGTAGTCGACCTGGGTCCGAATGGTCGCTTCGGGCCGTCGCGAGAGCCCGGATCACCAGGTCAGGCCGATCGTCGCCCGCATCGCGGCCTCGAAGTCGGCGTCGCCGAGCTGGGCTCGGGTCGCAAGCACCATCTCGGCGTCGGCGCCCACCGGGACCCGCAGCGGAGTCTGAGGGTCGGTGATGGCATCGGCAATCGCCCGAGCCACCAGGTCCGGTCCGGGCCGTCCGTCGGGTCCGGTCAGCGTGGCGTCGATGCCATCCCACTGGGAACGCAGCTCGTCGTAGACGGCGTTGCCCGGGTGGCCGGTGGTGTGTTTCATCCCCGGTGCGATGTAGCCGGGCTCGATCACGACAATGCGGATTCCGAAGTGGCCCAGTTCGTAGTGCAACGTTTCGGAGAGTGCTTCAAGCGCATACTTGGACGCCGCATATGCACCCGCGAGCGGAGTGGCCACCCGGCCCTGGACACTCGACACGTTGACGATGACGCCCGAGCCCCGCTCGCGCCATGAGGGCGCCACCTGCTGGACCATGCGCAGCGCGCCGATGGTGTTGGTCTCGATCACCTGCCGCAGCAGGTCGAGGGGATAGTCCTCGAGCGGTCCGCTGCCGTCGAGGGCCGCGTTGTTGACGATCGCGTCGAGTTCGCCCGCAGCCGCGAGGCACGCAGCGACCGACTCGTCGCTGGTGACGTCGAGCGGCTGGATCTCGATCCCG
>JANLRZ010000168.1:0-1773 GCA_031362155.1 Acidimicrobiia bacterium
GCGAGTTCCGCTTCGAAACCGGGAACGCGCGCCGAGCCGATGATCCGCACTGCACCCGAAGAAATGTGACCCTTGCGCCACGCGGTCCGCGTGGCCGGGAGGATCTCGCCGAGCTCACCGGCGCCGATTGCCGCGTGCACCTCGCCCGTGCGCATCCCCATGCGGGCCCGCAGCCACGACGGCGTCGATTCGTACCCGTCCTCGCGACCCACGCCACGCCGATGACCGGCGACCACCAAGTCGGCGAACACCGCGTCCTGACGGTCCATCTGCTCACGGAATCGCACGATCGTCGCCGCCAACTCGCCATCGGAGAGCTCGGCCGGATCGAGCGCCATCATCGAATCGACACCGGCCCCCAAGGCCTCGAGCGGCGGTGTCTGAGCTTGACCGTTCGTCATGTCGGGACCCCCTCGAATCGTGTGATTCCGCACCCTTCTCGGTCATTTCATCCTATACGAATTGACGTTCGATAGCAACCGAAAACACCATGAATTTCACCGAATTTGCCCAGTTCAACGCGGCACACGAACAACGGAGGTGCACCCCCGGATCGGTGGGTCAGGACGAGAGCAGTTCGGCGTCGAGCCGGGCCCGGAGACCGTCGGGGATCGGGGTGGAGTCGTGGGTGCCGGGGGTCACCGACACGTAGGTGATCGTGCCGATACACGCCGACCGGTCCCCCACCGCCGCCTCGTACCGGAGGTCGAAGGACTTGGTGCCGATGCGGGACGGGACGACCGTGATCGACACGATCTCGTCGAAACCGGCGGGGCCGGTCCATTCGAGGACCGCCTTGACGAGCATGACGTCGAAGTCCTTGAAGAACGCGACGGCCGCGTCGTACCCGAGGTGCCCGAAGTAGCGCGTGCACGCCTCGTCGAAATACGTGAGCCAGTGAGCGTTGAACACCACGCCCTGCATGTCGACCTCGGCATAGCGCGGTCGGACCGTATGGACGAACCGCGTCACGATCGCAGTTCGGCGCGGTGTTGCTTCACGACGGCGTCGATGCAGGCTTGCCACACCGCGTTGAGTTCGGTGTCCTTCAACGTGCGGTCCGGCGCGCGAAAGCGCAACGCGATCGCGAGGCTGCGCCGCCCGGCACCGAGCGCTTCGGAACGGAACTCGTCGAACACCCGGGCATCTTCGAGGAGATCGCCGCCGGCTTTCCGGATTGTCGCCACCACCGCGGCGGCAGGAACGGACTCGTCGAGCACGAAGGCAAGATCCATCGCGGCCGCCGGATATCGCGACAGCGGCGCGAAGGCCTGATCGCGACGCGCTCCAACGAGGAGCGGATCGAGGTCCAACTCGAATGCCACCGCCGGCGCGGCCGCGCCGAAGGCGCCCAGCACCGGCGGGTCGAGTTCTCCGACCGCGCCGATAGCGACACCGTCAACGACGATCGATGCCGACCGACCCGGCCGGTACCCCGCATGATCGGCGGTAACCATCTGCACGTCGGCGAGTTGGAGCGCATCGACGATCGCGCCGAGCGCGTCGGTGGCGTCGTAGACGTCGACGGCCCGATCAGTCTCGACCGGACCGCGCCGGACAGTGCCCGACGCGATGAACGCGAGGTGATCGCGTTCGTCGGGAAGGAGTTGGCCCTTCGGTGGAACACCGAAGACGTGGCCGAGTTCGAAGAGCGCGACATCGGCCAACCCCAGGCCCGAGTTGTGCGCGATCGACTTGAGCAGGCCGGGCAGGATCGCGGGGCGCAGAATCGGTTCCTCGGCACTGAGCGCGTTGGTGGCCCGTACCGTCGCC
>JANLRZ010000194.1:0-4140 GCA_031362155.1 Acidimicrobiia bacterium
TCCATGTACTCATCGCGTCCTCCGGTTCGGCCGCGGAGGTTACCCGCGTCGGCCCCCTCGCTCCGGGCCGCGCGCACTCTCACCGAGAAACGGACAGGAGCACCCGCGAGCAGTTGTCCGCGGCGAGGACGAAGACGATGACCCGGGAGGCCCGCTTGATCCCGAGCACGATGGCCGGCTGGGCCTGGAACGTTCCGGTTGCCGCGAACTGGATCGCTCCGAGCCGTTCGTACTCGTCCCGACACGTGGCGAGTTGCCCGGGGGTGACCGCACGCTCCGATTTGCTCGCGCGCTCTTGGGTCGAGCCTGCTGCGGGGGTCGGTGACTGCGCCTCGGGGCTGCTGGCGGCGTCGGTCGCGGCCCCCGCCCCCAGTGGCTTGGGCAGTGCCACGCCCGATTTCGGCCCGCCGATGAGCCGGTCCAGCTGATCCCGAGACAGCTCGCCGAGATCGCCGAGGTCACCGCTCGCGACCGATCTGGTGTTGCCGGCGCCGGAGGTCGCCGACTTCGAGGCGGAACCGGTGGAGGAGTCGGTCGCTGCGAGCCACATGCCGCCACCCACGAGCGCGAGCACCACAACCGCGGCGGCCGCGGCGCGCGGCACCCACGACTGCATGCCGGACCGGCGGGTCGCCGCCGCCGTCACCGTGTCGCGCTGCGGTGTCGGCGCGGAGGCCCCGGCGAGGAGACGGGCACGCGTGAGTTCGTCCAACGGTGGGATGGGAGCTGCCACCGACGCGCGAACAGCCTGAAGCTCCCGGCGGCGCTCGTCGGTGCCCGGCCGGCGAGCGAGCTCCGCCTGCATCGAGGGAGTGTCGGTGGCGTGGTCACGCGCGAACGCGTCGAGTTCGCCGTCGAGTGCCGCATTCAGGGCGGCGTCGGTATCGAAGTCGGGGGTCTCAGGCATGGTCAGTGGTTTCGACGTCGGCGGGGGCTTCGGAGTTCCCGAGCATCAGCGCGAGCGCGGCTCGACCGCGCGAGATGCGGGACCGCACGGTCCCGATCGGGATATCGAGGGTGGCTGCGATCTCGGCGTAATCGAGGTCGGACACATCCCGGAGGACCACGACGACGCGGAACTCCTCCGACAGGCGCGCGAGCGCGTCGTCGATGTCGATCCGGTCCACCACCCGCTCGGGATCGTCGACCCGACCCGAGCGCGTTGCGTTGGCCATGAACGTCTCGGGCGCGACCGGAACGGCGCGGCGGGACCGGCGCCGGAGTTCGTCGAGTGCCGCATTGGTCGCGATGCGATGAATCCATGTGGTGAACGCGCTGCGGCCGTCGAACCGATCAATCGCGCGGGAGATGCCGATGAGTGCGTTCTGGGTGGCATCCAGCGCGTCGTCGGGGCCACAGATACGCCGGCACACCGTGTGCACGCGGTCGATGTGGCGGGCGAGGAGCGCGTCGAGCGCGGCGCGGTCGCCGCGTCCGGCGGCGAGTGCGAGTTCGTGATCGTCGCGTTGGTCAAGCGGGCGTGCCACGAACCGAGACCTCGACGATGCGGCCGCGGTACCGACCGTCGGACTCCTGAACCAGTTTCGTGAACCACACGAGCACATACCGCCCGGTCGCCGACGGTTCGATCCGGACGCCGGCCTTCAGACCGAGATCGGTGGCCCTCGCGGCCGGGTCCCCCCACGCGTCCAGTGTCGCGGGCGACTCGGATGCCACGGAGACGTTGATGTCCCACCCCGCGACACCGCTCGTGAACTCGAGGTCGCGCACCTTGGACGGCTCTCCGAGATCGAGCACGAACCCGACGCCGGGCTTGGGTGACGTCGTCGGATTGAAATACCCCTCGGTGGCCCAGGCGGTGCTGTCCCGCCCGTCGGTCATCAGGCCCAGGTCGGCGTCGTTCTCGGCCTGGTCACCATCAGGGTCGAATGACGTGATGCCCAGGATTGGCAGGTCCTTCGCGGCGGTGCTGGCGGCCGGCGTCGTCGTGGCCGTGGTGGTGTCGGTCGCGAGCACGTAGCCGGCGTACCCACCGACGATCCCGAGAATCAGCGCTCCGATCCACGCCAGCATCCGTGTTCCCACGCTGACGCCGTCGTTGATGATGTCGGGAACTGCCGGCGCGACCGCCGCCGGCCGGGTCGGCGCAGTGCGCGGGAGGGCGACGGGCATCGTGGCGTCGGCGCCGCGGTCGGGTGCCGCGACCCGGAAGGGCGTGAGGGCGTCGCGCATCGCCGCCGCGTTCGGCCATCGGTCGGCAGGGGCACGCGCCAGTGCGCGATCCACGACATGGGCGAGCCCGGGCGCGACCTCGGGTCGGAGGTCGGTCACCGGCGGCGGTGTGGTGGTGAGTCGCGCGACCGCGGTGCTGATCTCGGTGTCGCCGCCGAAGGGGGGTCGGGCCGTGAGCATCTCGTACAACACCAGGCCGAGTGAATAGATATCCGCGCGCTCGTCGACGGGCTGACCCTCGAGTTGCTCGGGTGAGAGGTACCGCGCGGTTCCCATGACGTTGCCGGTACGAGTCAGGTCTTCTGTGGGTTGGTCTGCGACCTTGGCGATTCCGAAGTCGGTGACCTTGGCGCGTCCGTCGAGTTGGATCAGCACGTTGCTGGGCTTGATGTCGCGGTGGACCAACCCACGGGCGTGGGCCGCGGCGAGCGCATCGGCGACTTGCGCGGCGATATCGGCCGCGCGCGCCGGCGGAAGTGCGCCGTGGAGGTCGATGGCCTGACGCAGGGTCGCCCCGTCGACCAACTCCATGACGATGTAGGCCACGCCGTCGTCCTCGCCGGTGTCGTAGGTCGCGACGATGTTCGGATGGGCGACCGCGGCGGCGGCGACCGCCTCGCGCCGGAATCGGCTGCGCAGGTCCGGGTCTTCGCCGAGGACGGGGTCGAGGGTCTTGATGGCGACGGACCGCGCGAGTAAGGGGTCCTCGGCGCGCCACACCGTGGCCATGCCGCCCTTCGCGATTTCATGGTCGAGTCGGTATCGACCACCGAGGACTCGCCCCGACGTCAGAGTGTGCACCACACCTCGACGCTACCTGGCAGACTGCCGAGAACCGTGCCGCCGGGGCCGCTCGTGGTTCAGTTCATTCAATCCATCCGAGTCCGATTGTGCGAGGACCGCCGTGGGTCCCGATGACCGGACCGATGTTGCCGACCTCGATCTCGTCGCGAGGAACCGTCGGGCTGAGCAGATCGAGGAACTCCTCGATGTCGGGTGCTTGGGCGTGGAACACGATGACGCCCGAGGGGTTGGTCGCGGCGGCGAGCCGAGCGGCTAGGTGTTGGAGGCTCTTGCTGCGGGTGCGGACCTTCCCGGCCTCGACGACGACGCCATCGCGGATTCCGATGATGGGCTTGATCGAGAGCACACTGCCGAGCATCGCTTGCGCACCACCGATCCGTCCGCCGCGGCGAAGGTGCTCGAGGGTGTCGAGGGCGCCGAAAAGTCGAATGGTCGGGGCCAGGCGCTCCGCGGCGGCGGCGACGGTGTCGAGATCCCCACCCGACGCGGCGAGTTCCTGTGCCGCGAGGCACTGACGTCCGAGGCCCATCGACACGCTCAACGAGTCGATGACCCGCACCGGAACGTCCCCTTCCAAGGCCTTCGCTGCGATTTGGGCAGATTGCATGGTGCCGGAGAGACGCGACGACAAGTTGATGCACACGATGCCGTCGGCGCCGTCGGCCGCGAGGGCACGAAACCGTTCTTCGAAGGCACCCGGAGACGGTGCCGCAGTTTCGGGGAGTACGGGTGATGTCGCGACCTTCCGCCAGAACTCGTCGTTGGTGAGCTCGGTGCGGTCGACGAACTCCTCGTCGCCGAAGCGGATGGTCAGGGGCACGATCTCGATGCCGAGGGCGTCGGCGCGGGCCTGAGAGAGATCGCAGGCGCTATCGGTGACGACTCGAACGACCACAGGACCTCCTAGATCGGTACGCCGACACGGGAGTGGCGAGCGCTTGGACTTGCTGTGCCAGCCAATGGTTACCCATCGGACGCCGTCGCGCGGCGGTCTCTGACCCGGATGTCCCGAATCATCCCAAGAAAGGAGATTCCGACGGCGTGAGCGGCGCCGACGAAGACGAGGCCGGATGCCGTGGTCGCGAGGATCAGGGTCAGCCAGGACCGACTCGGCGTCGCACTTCCGAGTGCATGATCGATGAG
>JANLRZ010000223.1:0-15998 GCA_031362155.1 Acidimicrobiia bacterium
TCGCTAACCTCTCGGGCGTGCCGCAATCAAAGTCTCGGTCCAGCTCCAAAGGTCGCATGAGCGCGACCACCAAACCGGCATCGCTGCCGCCGAGCCCACTGTGGGTCCCGACGTTGATGTTCAGCCTCCTCGGGCTGGGCATCATCATCATCGTGACGAACTACTTCGGGATGCTCCCCGGCGGGGCCAACAACGCCTTCCTGCTGATCGGCATCGGCCAAGTCACCGCTGGCTTCATCGTCGCCACGATGCTCCGCTAGTTACATCCATGTCGTTCCCCACAATGTGGGGACAACCCTGGGGATAACTTCTCAGACGTGCTGGTCAGGCGGGGTTGCCACGCCCACTTGGCTCATGTCTTCCCGGCAATGGCGAGGGGCATCGGGCGCATCGGCCTCCGGAGACGCGGTCATCGTGACCTCGGTCCCGCACACCATGCACCGGTAGCGGTAGTCGACGGGCTTGAGCAGCGACACGTCAGGTTCGTCCGGAGGCGGCGGCGCCATCATCGTGCGAACAACCTTCACCGCACACAGGTAGAGCACCAACGCGGCCACGATCGCGACCGCGATCCGGAGGAGGTCGGACACGGGTTCAGCCCAACCGTTCGATGATCGTCGCGTTGGCCATCCCGCCACCTTCGCACATTGTCTGCAGTCCGAACCGACCGCCCGTGCGCTCCAACTCGTTGAGCAGCGTGGTCATGAGCCGCGCGCCCGAGCATCCGAGCGGATGCCCAAGCGCGATGGCACCGCCGTTCACGTTGACCCGGTTCATGTCGGGATGGTGCTCGCGCTCCCAGGCGAGCACGATCGGGGCAAAGGCTTCGTTGATCTCCACAAGGTCGATCTGATCGAGTTGCATCCCGGCCCGTTCGAGGACGGTGTGGGTTGCCGGAATCGGGCCGGTGAGCATCATCACCGGGTCGACCCCGGCGAGCGCGAAGGTGTGAAAGGCCGCCCGCGGGGTGAGGCCGAGTTCGATGGCCCGGTCTTCGCTCATGATCAGGAGGGCGGCGGCCCCATCGGTGATCTGGCTCGAGTTGGCGGCGGTGACGACACCCTCCGGTTGGAACGCGGGCTTCAACTTCGCCAGCGTCTCCATCGACGAATCCGGTCGGATGCCTTCGTCGGCATGCATCGTCGACGCGCCCGCGTCGGTGACGACGTCGACCGGCACGATCTCCCGATCGAATCGGCCTTCGTCCCTCGCCCGGGCGGCGCGCCGGTGAGACTCGACCGAGAACCGGTCGTTGTCCTCCCGCGTGATCCCCCACTTCTCCGCGATCAGTTCCGCGGAGATGCCTTGGGGCACCAGGTTCGGATACCGCTCCATCATCTTCGGTCCGAACGGCAGGCTGCCCTGGAGGAACGACGATCCCATCGGGACGCGGCTCATGCTCTCGACCCCGGCCGCGATCACGATGTCGTAGGCGCCGGCCATCACTCCCTGCGCGGCGAAGTGGGCCGCCTGCTGCGACGATCCGCACTGGCGGTCGATGGTCGTTCCCGGGGTCGTGTCGGGAAACCCCGCGGCGAGCGCGGCGCTTCGCGCCACGTTGACCGCCTGATCGCCCACCTGCGAGACGCACCCCATGATCACGTCGTCGACCCGCGCCGGATCGAGACCGGTCCGATCCATCAGGGCCCGCAGCGTGTGGGCGGCGAGGTCGACGGGATGGATGCCGGCGAGCGAGCCGTTGCGGCGGCCGAGCGGGGTGCGAACCGCATCGACGATGACGGCGCGGGGCATCGGGTCTCCTGACGCAGGATGATGAGGCGCATTCCAGTGTAGGCAGCGGCTTCTGAGTACTGTCCACGGCCGTGCGCAACATGGACAAGGCCCTCGGCGACGGCGGCATGCCGCTGCTCGGACAACTCGGCGTCGACTTTCAACGCTACGGAGAAGGGTGGGTCGAAGCGGCCTGGACACCGACCGAATCGGCGTGCAACCCCGTCGGCGGGGTGCACGGCGGCGTGTACGCGGTGGTGCATGACGCGGCCATGAACTTCGCGACGAACAGTGCCTTGGAACGAGGCGAGAGCGGCGCCACTATCTCGATCACCTACTCCACCATGCGCGGCGCCAAGGCCGGCGAACCGTTGGCGGTCCGCGGCGAAGTCGTCCGCCTCGCGCGCCAGATCGCATACCTCGAGACCACCATCACCAACGCCGACGGCGACAAGGTCTCCACTGCATCGGGCACGTTCATCCTGCGCCGCCGCGATCCGGACGCCACCCCTCCCGCGTCCGGCGCACGGGCGTGACCACCACGGTCGTCATCGGTGGCGGGATCATGGGTGCCGGCATCGCGTTCGAAGCGCGCGTCGCCGGGTTCCCGGTGACCATCGTCGACGTCAGCGCGGAGGCACTCGAAGCGGCCGCCGAACGCGTGGGTCATTACGAAACCCGAGCCCGGGATCGTGGGAAAAGACCGGGGAGGTCGCAAGGCGTCGCGAGTGCCGAGGACCTCGATACGGCGATGAAGCTCGGCTGGAATCATCCGACGGGCCCGCTCGAACTCGCGGACCGCATCGGGCTCGACACGATCCTGTCGATCTGCGACGACCTCCGCGAGGCTTGGGGTGATGCGTTCCGCGCCCCGCCACTGCTGCGTCAGATGGTCGCCGCCGGCAAGCTCGGCAGAAAGAGCGGTCGCGGGTTCTACGACTATTCGGCCTGAGTCGGGTGCAGATCCCCGCGCCCGCGCGCCGACCGGTTCTCGGGCGCTGGCGATACGGCTGGGTCCTCGAAGCGGTCATCGGTATCGGCCTCTACCTGCTCTACGACGAGTTGCGTTCCGCAGCCTCGGGCTCCGCCCACCTTGCGCTCACTCACGGTCTCGACGTCGTGCGCTGGGAACGAGCGCTCGGGCTCTACCAGGAGTACCGGATCCAACAGGCCTTCATCGACGCCCCCGTCGTGCTCTCGCTCGCGAACATTTACTACGGGACAATCCACTTCATCATGCCGGTCGTCGCGTTGGTCACCCTGTGGCGACGCGCGCCAGAACGGTACGTGCGGTGGCGCACCACCCTGCTCCTGATGCTCACGATCGCGCTCGTGATGTTCTGGCTCTACCCGCTGACACCGCCCCGCCTCATGCCGGCCCGATTCGGCTTCGTCGATACTGCGGCCGAGTACTTCAACTTCGGACCGCAAACGCGCATCGTCGTGGTGCAGGGGATTCCGACGGCCCCGTCGCGTGCCGCGTTCGGCAACCTCTTCGCGGCCATGCCCTCGCTCCACGTCGGCTGGTCGACCTGGTCCGCGCTCGCGCTCCTCCCGGTGCTGCGCCGCCGCTGGGTGAAAGTGCTCGTGATCCTCGATCCGGTACTGACCGTCTTCGCGATCGTAGTGACGGGAAACCACTGGATCCTCGACGCGATCGGCGGGTGGATCGTGCTCGGCGTCTCGTGGCTCATCGTGGTCACCGCCTCGGTACTTCGGGACCGGCTCCGACCAGCCCCGGCCCTCACTTCGAGCTGAAGTCGGCCGCCCGACCGCGTCGCGCCACTCGTCCATTCACGAGTTCGATCACCGGGGTCTCGAGTATCGGGGCGTCGGCGAGGTCGTGGGTGACCAGGACGGTGACGCAACCGATCGACTCCGCCCGGGCCAAGGCCACGGCCCGTACCGATGGGCGGGCGGTCGCGTCGACGGCCGTGAACGGCTCGTCGAGCAACAACACCTGGGGTTCGGTGACGAAGGTCCGGGCCAGCGCCACCCGCTGGGCCTGGCCACCGGAGAGATCGCCGGGGGCCTGATCGGCCGACTCCCCCACGCCGAACGCATCGAGCTCCTGACGGGCGCGCACGCGGGCATCATCGATCGGAACTCCCCGGGCCGCCAGCCCGAACGCCACGTTCTCGAGCGCCGACAGATGTGGGAACAGTCGCTGATCCTGGAAGACGTACCCCACCGATCTCGCCTCGGGGATCACGCTGACGCGGTCGCCGTTGTCGACCACGACGCCATCGACGGTGATCACGCCCGCATCGATCGGCAGGAGGCCGGCGATGGATCGGAGCAGGGTCGTCTTGCCCGCGCCGTTCGCGCCGACCACGACCAGGACCTCGCCGTCCGCCACGCTCAGGTCGACGTCGAGATCGAACTCGCCCTGGCGCACCCGGACCGTCGCAGTGAGGCTCATCGCACCAACCACCGGCCACGGAGCGCCGTGAGGACGCCGACCGACACGGCGACGAGCACGAGGCTCAGTGCGATGGCGACCTCCGGGTCGGACTGCAAGAAGAGGTAGACCGCGAGCGGCACCGTGCGAGTTCGCCCTTGGATGTTGCCGGCGAAGGTGATGGTGGCGCCGAACTCACCGAGCGCGCGCGCCCAGGCCAGGGCCACGCCGGCCGCGATCGCCGGGCCCGCCACGGGCAAGGTCACTCGTCGCATCACGGTGCGGCGCGACGCGCCCAAGGTCGCCGCCGCGTCTTCCAGGTCGCGATCCAACCCGCGGAACGCGGCCTCGACGGTGATCACAAGAAACGGCAACGCTACGAACGTCTCGGCCAGGATGACGCCCGCGGTCGAGAAGGTCAGATGGATCCCGAACCACTCATCGAGCCGTGCGCCGACGAACCCGGTCCGGCCGAAGGCGTAGAGCAACCCGACGCCGCCCACGACGGGCGGCAACACCATGGGCAGCAACGTGAGCGCGCGCACCGCGGCGCGGCCAGGGAACTCGAACCGCGCCAAGACCCACGCGAGCGGCACCCCGAGTGCGAAGGCCAGCGCCGCGGCCGCCAGCGAGCAGACCAGTGAGAGGCGCAGTGCCGCCGCGGCCTCGGTCGTGGTGAGGTCGTGCCAGAGACGGGACCAGGCGACTTCGCTCAGGAGACCGATCAGCGGCAGCGCGATGAAGGCGAAGGCCAGCCCGGCCGCCACCATTGCGCCGCGAGACCGGCGCCGGACCGGACGGCTCATTGCGCCGGGAGGAAGCCAAACCGCGCCAGGATCGCCTGGCCGGCCGGCGACTGGACGAAGGTCACGAACGCCGTCGCCAGACGACGTTCGCTGGTTCCCGCCACTACTGCGATGGGGTAGACGGCCTCAACGTTGTTCTCCGCCGAGATCGGAACGCGCGTGACCTTCGCGTTCGCGGCCCGGGCATCAGTGACGTAGACGATCGCTGCGTCGGCATCACCGTTGGTCACGGCGCCGAGCGTCGCCGCGGCATCAAGTTCGCGGGTCACGGTCCCTTCATCGATGGTGACGTCCGCGCGGGTCAGGACCCGCGCGGCGTAGCGGCCACACGGCGCAGTCTCCACACACTCGGCCACGACGTCGGCTCGTTGCAGATCCTCGACTGATCGGATCCGTAACGGGTTGCCCGGCTTGGTCACGATGGTCATGCGATTGCGCGCGAAGGGCTCGGACGCGCCGTGCAAGTGCCCACCCCTCGCGAGCACGTCCATCGCCGCGGTGTCGGCCGAGGCGAAGACATCGGCTTGGGCCCCTTGCTCGATCTGGAGCGCCAGCGCGGTCGACGACGCGACGTTGAGCTCCACGCTCGCCTGCGGGTTGTCATCGGTGAACTGGACCAGGACCTCCTGGAATGCCGGGCCGAGCGACGATGCCGTCGAGACCGTGAGTGATCCGCCGAGGCCACGACTGTCGGTTCCTGATTGCGCGGTGGATGTCGACGCCGACGAGCACGCGGCGCCCAGCGCGGCGAGGATGAACACCGCCGCGACGCCCGCAGCGCGCCTCCTGGTCATGGCTCGGCCGGGATCTCGACGATGACATTCGTGGCCTTCACCATGGCGGTGGCGAGGTCACCGACTGCGAGGTCCAACTCGTCGGCACCGTCGCGCGTCATCAGCGAGACGATGCGATGGGCACCGACCTGAATCTCGACGATGGCCGACAGGCCGTCACGCTCGACTCGCGTCACCAGGCCGGTGAACCGGTTCCGCGCCGACCGCACGATGCCGTCGGTCAGCGCGGCGGGCTGTTCGGCCAGGACTCGAGCCAACTCCGCGCCTTCGATCGTGCGGTGGCCGCCGGGGCTCCGGGAAGTCACGAGCGTCCCGTCGTCGGCCCATCGGCGCAGCGTGTCGACGCTCACACCGAGCAACTCAGCCGCTTTACTCGTCCGGAACTGGGTCATCCCGAGGATTCTAGGGAGAAATCCTCGGTAATACCAAGAAATGGGTCAGGCGTACGTCCGGACCAGTCGGAGCACGGCCTCGGCATCGGGCCCGGTGGCCACCAGGGCCGTCTGATCCGGAAGCCGCCGGCGGCCGGCCACCGCGCAGAGGTCGACGCCCGGACCGCGGACGATCGTCGCGGCCTCCGTGCCGGTCCCGAACTGCCACGGCGATCCGGTGGGACCGACGAGATCGAACGCGACCGTGCCGGTCAACTGCTCACCCTCGCGCGCGAACGCGTAGGGCAACGTGCGCCAGGCGAGGCGGGCCACGTGCCGGAGCCGATCCGCGGGGACGAGGTCCACGCCCATGGCCTCGGCGACGTCGCCGGTGTGAATCCAACACTCCGACAACCGGGTCGCGGCGAGGGTCCGTGCACTCAACCGGCCGACGACCCACTGCAACCGCGTGCTCGGATCGGCGGTCGCGAACTCGCGGCGAAGCTCCGCCGTCGAGGTCCGCCACCGAGCGGCAATCTCGGCTCCGGTCATGCCCCGTTCGTTCGCGACGCTCGCGGCCGCCGCGTCATCGACGGCCGCGTCACTTCCGGCGAGCATGAACGCTTCGAAATCCGCGGTCAGCTCGCCGCGCAGGCTCGCCAACCCGAGGAGATCGGTCTGGTGCAGGTGCAACACGACGTCGGCGATATCCCAGCCAACGCACCGGGTCGGGAGCTGCCACTCCGGCTCGTCAAGAGCGTCGACGAGCCCGGCCAGCTCTGCGTGCTGTTCCGCGAGCCCGACGAGGATGTCGTTCACGATCCGACTCGCAACGCGCGGGCCACGAAATCTTCATACGCGGCCGAATCCAGCGCGACAGCAAACCGGCCATCGTGGTGGGAGATCTCGAGCGCAGGACAGAAGAATCCCTCGTTCTCGATGATGAAGTACGGAGACCCGACGACGCCGCGCGCGCGTCCGTCCTCGTAGTCCCGTTCGACGTCGGCGCGATCACGTTCGGTCTCGACCGGGTCCACCCCGTGAGCCAGTGCAATCTCGCGCAGCACGGCGGGATCCGACACGTCGCGGCCGTGCTCGAACAGGGCGACCCGCACGGCGAGGGCGATGGTCTCACCGGTGTCGACCCCCGCGCGGTAGGCGCGGGCGCACAACGCCAGCGCAGGAAGGGTCGTCGTGGGAAACGCGTGGCGATTGAACCCGGTGAAGAGCTCCGGCGCGACCGCCTCCCGCAAGGCGGCGATCTCCGATGCCACCGCGTCGGGGTCGACCGGATGCCCATTGACCCACTCCAGCGGCCAAGCGTGCACGATCAGCGTGGTCGGGCTGCTCGCGGCGGCGCGCCGTTCCACCAAGGACCGCAGCCCGACGTAGGTGAAAGGACAGCTGATGTCGGCGAAGACGTCGACGGAATTCATCGATCGAGCTCCAATCGTTCGACCACGTGACGACGGGCCGCGGCATCACCCGGACCGTCGCGATCGGCGAGCCGCGCGGCCACCGCGTGCCGGTGGTCGGCATCGACGTTGCCCCCGTACTTGAACTTCGCTCGGACCTCGGTCACCGAGATCCGCAGCCCGCGAATCGCGCCGAGCTTGGCGCCGTGATCACGGGGATCGGCGACGTCGACCTCGGGTTGGAGATCGTCGAGCTGCTCGCGCAACACCCCGGCCACTGCGTCGGAATGGTCGAGCATCCTCGCAGTGCCGACGAGCTGCACCGCCGCGTAATAGGTGGTGGGAATCCCCATGCGCGGGTCTTCGACGCCGATGGCCTTCCACTCCGACGGGATGTAGGCCCAGTCGCCCGCGACGCTGAGCACGACCTGGTCGTTCTCCTCGATCGCGGACCAAATGGGGTTGGGGCGAGCCAGGTGCAACACGATCTCGTCGTCGCGCAGGACGAACTGCGTGGGGACGACAACGGGAAGATCGCGGCCGCGGCCGCCGGCGACGAGGTGACCGAATCCCTGTGCGGTCACAAAGGCCCGCCACTCCGCTTCGGCACCCCGGTCGGATGGGCGAATCAACATGGGGGCATCATGCCCGGAACCCGGCTCGGCGGCTCGGGTCATTGGGCCCGACCGTATATGCGCCATCGGTCACGGCCGCGGCTCGGTACCCTGCCGACCATGCTCGATCGCTTCGCCGCCACCGTCGACGCCGCGACGACCACCGGTTTCTCCGGTGTGATCTCGGTCCGAACTCCCGGTCACACCGAATTCGAAGCCGCATTCGGCGATGCGGACCGCGAGCGGGGTATCCCGAACACCCCGACCACACGATTCGGCCTCGCGTCGGGCACCAAGTCGCTGACGGCCCTCGCCGTCATGCGCCTGATCGGCGCCGACACGTTCGAACTCCACCAACCCGTCCGGGAGTTGCTGGGCCCCGACCTTCCCCTCATCGACGATGCGGTGACGCCGCTTCATCTGCTGAGCCACACGTCCGGCATCGGTGACTATGTCGACGAAGACGTGATCGAGGACCGCGAGGTGTGGCCCGGAACCCTCCCGCCCTCGGCCATGACGTCAACCGCGGCCTATCTCGCCGATCTCGGAGGTCGAGCGCAGAAGTTCGCGCCGGGCACCGCGTTCTCCTACTGCAACAGTGGCTACGTCGTGCTCGCGCTCCTGTGCGAGCGCGCCACCGGAACGGCGTGGCCCGACCTCCTGGCGCGCGAGGTCATCGACCCCGCGGGGTTGACGGCGACCGGGTATTCGCCGACCAACCCGGTGCCCGACGGCACTGCGATCGGATACCGCGACGACGGACGCACCAATGACGGCCTGCTTCCCGCGCAGGGAAGCGGTGACGGCGGGCTGGCATCGACCCTCGACGACATCGACCGCCTGTGGCGCGCACTCTTCGCCGGCAACCTCGTGCCGGCCGACACCCTCGAGATCATGCTGACGCCCGGACCGTTCCCGGCCACCGAGACGATGCAGTACGGGCTCGGATTCTGGCTCGATCCGCAACGGTCGGCGGTGGAACTCGAAGGGTGTGACGCCGGAATTTCCTTCCGCAGCATCTACGACCCGGGGCCCGAACGCACCACGACGATCATGTCGAACACCACCGACGGCGCATGGCCGGTCGCTCGCGTCCTGGCCGAGGCGACTGCACCGATGACCGACGACGTCGGCGCAACGACGCGCCCCGCTCACCAATCGGTGGGTCGATAGTCCTTGAGGAACTGCCCGTAGACGTGTTCGCCGGTGTTGATGCCCACAATGATCGGATCGACGATGCGCGCCGCGCCGTCGACGATGTCGAGGGGTGGGTGGAAGCGGTGCTCCTCGGTCTTGCGGTGCGCGATCTCGACCGGGTCCTCGTCGCTGACCCAGCCCGTGTCGATGCTGTTCATGTGGATCCCGTCCGCGTGATACTCGGCCGCGGAGGTGCGGGTCATCATGTTGAGCGCCGCCTTGGCCATGTTGGTGTGCGGATGCCGCGTGGTCTTGAAGCGGCGGTAGAACTGACCCTCGACGGCCGACACGTTCACGATGTGCTTGTCGCGTTCGGGCGTTTGCATCATGAGCGGCTTGAGCCGCGCGTTGAGCACGAACGGCGCGATCGCGTTGACGAGTTGGGTTTCGAGCAACTCGACCGTCGGCACTTCGGCGAGCGTGAGCCGCCACGAGTTCCGGCCGCGCAGGTCGACCTGTTGGAGGTCCTGATCGAGGAGGCCCTCCGGGAACAGGTGCCCCCGATCGGTGGCATCCTCGGCCAGCACGACGGCTTGGGACAACTCGGCCGCGTGCGTGAGCCCGGCGAGTGCCGGCACCGCGGTCGTTGCCACGCCGCCGCCATCGGCACCGACGAGGTCGGTCCCGCGCAGCCCTTCGTACGCACCCAGGAGTCGCGCCGCGGCCGCCGGCAACTCGGCGAGTGATGTCGTTTCGAGTTCCATCATGTGCGCGTAGAACTCGGGCGGTCGGCGCACGGTCTGACACGCGTTGTTCACGATGAAGTCGAGCCGGTCGCGCGTCGCCATGACGTGGGCGCAGAACGCTTCGACGCTCGGCGTGTGCCGGAGATCGAGCCCGAAGATCTCGAGGCGATCGCCCCACTCGGCGAAGTCGCGCTCCTCGGAGTAGCGCTGCGCCGAATCGCGGGGGAAACGCGTGGTGACGATCACGTGCGCGCCGGCCCGCAGCAACTTGATTCCCGCCTGGAAGCCGATCTTCACGCGACCGCCGGTGAGCAGCGCCACCCGACCGCGTAGGTCGGCCGTCTCGGACCGCTTGGCGAAGTTGAAGTCGGCGCAGGTCGGACACATCTGGTCGTAGAAGTGATGCACCTGGGTGAAGTGTTGCTTGCAGACGTAGCAATGTCGTGGGTCGTCGACCGCCCGTTCTTCGAACGCCCGATCGTCATCGACGGTCTCCGGCTCGAACCCGTCGGGCGCGAAGACATTGGGGGTCGTGAAGACGGGCTTGGCCCGGAGAGTCCGGATGCCGGTCTCGTCCAGCGCCGCTTCGTCCCGCGATCGCTTCTCCAACTTCTCGCGCCGTTGCCGGGCCCGCACGCGCTGGCGCCGTGTGTCGACATCGGGAGCAAACACCTCGGCGGCCGCCTGCCGGAGCCGAATTCTCTCGTCCTTGGTCAAGGACTCGAGCATGGCTGGGTCACGGGCGATCGCCTCGAAGACCTCGACCGCATGCAGGATCCGCGTTGCGAGATCGGGATCGGGGGTGCTCACGTCACGGGGCGGCGGCGCGGGCGACCGTGCGCGCCAGGATGCCGAGCGTGGCCCGGAGCGCCGCCTCGGGCATCACCGGGAAGATGCCCGCTTCTCGCCACACCGGATCGATCTCGGACCAGTCGTAATAGGACGTCGTCAGCGTCCCACCGTCGACGGCCTCGAGTCGGTACCCGTAGATGTGGCGCAGTGGCGGATCGATCGCCCCCTTGATCGTCCACGCGATCTCTTCACCCGGTACGAAGGTGGTGATGTGCACCTCGACGTCGTAGAGGCCGAGCGGGAAGTCGTTCAGCGACTCACGGTCCATGTGCACCACGAACGTGTCGCCGACCGCCGCCACCTGTGCTCCGTCGGCCGACATCAACATGCCCGAGCTGTCGATCGTCACATGCCCTTGCGGGTCGCACAGCACCGCGAAGATGGCCGCCGGCTCGGCTGCGATCAGGCGTTGAACTTCGAAGCGTTCCTCAGTCATCTCCGCATCATCCCACCCGGTCGGAGTGGGCGCCGAGCCGCACGGATCAGGTACCGAGCTGGTCGGCGACGTCGCCCAGGATTCCCGGTGGCACGAAGTTGTTCTCGGTGGTCTCATCCGCTTCGGTCAGTTCGACCATGCGCGTCACCACCTCCGCCGGGTCCATCTGGGCGCCGGTCACCATCTCGCGCATCATCTGGAACAGCGGCGTGGACGGCGCGTTGAGTGACTCGTCGCCGAACCACTCCCACATCGAGTCGGCCATCCGATCGTTGAAGCCGGTGAGATAGGGGCCCGGGTTCAGCAACGTGACATCGACACCCTGGCCTGCCAGTTCGGCCCGTATGGCCTTGCCCATCGCTTCGAGCGCGTGCTTGGTCATCGAATACGGCCCGAACGCCGGACCCGACATCACCCCCGCGATCGACGAGACGATGATGATGCGGCCCGATCCGCGGGCCAGCATCGCCGGCACGACAGCCTGGGTGATGGCCAACGTCCCGAAGACGTTGACCTCGAACAGGTGACGCACGCGATCGATCGGGACGTCGGCCATGGGCCCGGTCTGACCGGCGCCGGCGTTGTTGATCAGCACGTCGACATCCCAGCCACGTGCCCGTTCGACATCGTCCGTCGTGATGTCGAGCTTCTCCACCGTCAGTTCGGGGGAATCCGCCGCGAGCGCCGATGCTTGTTCGTCGGTCTCGGTGGTCGCGATGACGTGATGGCCGCGTGCCGCGAGCGCCACACTTGCGCCCCGACCGAATCCCGATCCGGCACCCGTGATGAGAACGTTCTTCGACACGATCAGCTCCTGCTCGACCCGCAACCCGACGGGCGAGACCCTACGCGAGCGCTGGGCGCGAGATCATCGGCCCCCGGCCGATCACCGCCACGGCATGAGGCTCGCCATCATGCCGTCGGGATCTTCCACCAGTTCGGTGTAGACGCCCATCGCTTCGTAGGTGTCGATGTAGGCGAACCGCAGCCGGCCGAACTGTCCGCCCATGAGCCTCGGAAAGCCCAGGCGGTCACCGAGACCCGTCGCCGCATCGAGATCATCAACGAGGTAGCCGAGGTGGTGGACCCCAGTCCCGCGCGCCGCGAGAAACTCCGCATGCAGACCGGGGCCGCGGACCGGTTGGATGAGTTCGATCTGCACGTCGCCCGATCTCGCGAACCCGATCGCGAGTGCTGCTTGGGTCGGCTCACCCCGCAGGTCGTAGTCGATGTCGGTCGGCGGAAGGTCGACGAACGCACCGCATCCCAGGCCCGATTGCATTGCCGCCTCGGCGGCGCCCAGGTCTTCGACCACCCACGCATGCTGAAAGAGGCCGTGCCCGATGGATCCGAGGAGTTCATCGATCACCATGCCCGTCACGCTAGGGGCCACACCGCCCGACCCGAGATTGCCGGCTCGTCGATTTCTGGACACTCAGCCTTGTCCTGGCCCAAACCGTGGCATAGCGTCACCCGCTTCCGGCGGTGAGACGTAGGGGACGCGATGCGACGGGTGTGGCAGACAACGGTGGGCGGCATGGTGTTCGCGATGGCGCTCGGCGGGCTCATCGCGCCGGCCGGCGCGATTGCGGGCGACGGTTCCAACCCGGTCTCGACCGGGTGCTCCAAGAATGGCCTCGTCGAGTACCCGGTGACGGCCCGCACGTACGGGCCGTGGGAGGTCAAACTCCGGCGGAGTTCCGGGTGCGGAACGATCTGGGCGTACGTGACCCGCCTCGACGGACTGGCGTGCAAGACCGGTGGCACCAACTGCGTCCGGGCGCGCGTCACCCGAACTCGGAGTGACGGAGTCAAGACCGCGACCCAGTGGCGCAAGCAGGTCGTCGGAACTCGGGCAGCGTTCTCCTTCCAACTCATCGGGCTGAACGGTTCGTCGACGACCGCCGACATCTCGACCTTCTCCGGTCGTAACCTCGGCACCGCCGGCACCATCAGGGTGAGCGCCTCTGGAGTGTGGTCGGCGAGCTGATCACCCCGAAATCAGCCGTCGCGTCATCCGCCCGAGCCGTCGGTTCCGTATGTCAGTCGTGGACCAATCCGAATCGAGCACACTCGCCCGTCTGACCGATCAAGCTCTCGAGCTGGCGATCGTTCCGAGCTTCACGCGCATCGGCTATCACGTGCGGTCCCGTGTCGATCATTGGGTTCCGCTCGGACAGTACGACCTCACGGGTCGCGTGGTGGCCATCACCGGCGCGACCTCGGGTCTGGGCCGGGCCGCCGCTCACGCCCTCGCCGACGCCGGTGCAACGGTCGTGATGATCGCCCGAAATCCGTCGAAGGCGGCCGCCGTACGCGCGGAACTGTGCGCCGACCTTCCGGGGGCGACCATCGACATCGTGATTGCCGATACCGGCGACCTCGAGTCGATACGCGCCGCTGCCGAGGACCTGATGGCCCGCTATCCCCACGTCGACGTCTTGATGCACAACGCAGGGGCGCTCGATCACGAGTACGTGCAGACGGCCCAAGGCATCGAGGCGACCGCCGCCAGCCAGGTCGTCGGACCGTTTCTCCTCACGACCTTGCTGTTGCCCGCGCTCCGCGCCGCTCCCGCGGCGCGAGTGGTGTGGGTTGCGTCGGGCGGCATGTACTCGCAGCCGCTCTGCGTGTCGGACCTCGAAATGGTCGAAGCCGGATACGACGGCACGACCGCGTACGCCCGCGCCAAACGGGCCCAGGTGACACTGTCCCAACTCTGGTCGGAGGCGCTGGCTCCGGAGGGAATCACGGTCCACGCGATGCATCCGGGCTGGGCCGACACCCCGGGGGTCGCACGTTCGTTGCCGACGTTCCGGCGCATCGTCGGACCCCTACTGCGGACTCCGGACGAGGGTGCCGACACCCTGGTCTGGCTCGCCGCCGACGACGGTCCGCCCCTTGCCACGACGGGTGAGTTTTGGCTCGACCGCCGACCCCGGGCACTCCACCGCACCGCGAAGACCCGCCGGTCCGACACCCGAGAAGAACGGGCCCGGCTCTGGGACTGGTGCGTCGATCGTTCGGGTGCCACGACCGCACCGGCCAACCCGGCCCGCCGACCATGACCCGGCCCCGACGCGTCGAACCCGGTCCCGGCCAGGAATCGGTGTGGGACTATCCACGGCCACCGCGCCTGGAAGTGGTCCCGGAGCGGCTCCGGGTCGTGCTCAACGGGGTGACGGTCGCGGAGACCACCTCGGCGTACCGGGTCCTGGAGACCAGTCATCCGCCCGTGTACTACTTCCCGCGTGGCGATGTGCGGCCGGACGCCCTGGTGGCCGGCGAGCAAACGAGTTATTGCGAATGGAAGGGCCGGGCCCGATTTTTCGCCGTGCGCGCGGCCGGGCGCGAGGTTCCGGGTGCCGCGTGGGCCTTCCCGACGCCGTCTCCGGGCTTCGGCGATATCGCCGGTGCCATCGCGTTCTATCCCGCGCCCATGGACGCATGCTTCGTCGACGACGAGGCGGTCACTCCCCAACCCGGAAGCTTCTACGGCGGCTGGATTACGAGTCGCGTCGTCGGACCCTTCAAGGGTGAGCCGGGTACCCACGGATGGTGAGCGTCCCGACCCTGGCGTTGTCCGCGCGCCACCACGACGGCAGTGACTGAACCGTGATCGACGTCGTGATTGTCGGTGCGGGCCTTGCCGGACTCACCTGCGCGCAGGACCTGGCTCGGGCCGGGATGACCTTTCAGATCCTCGAAGCTTCCGATGGCATCGGCGGGCGAGTCCGCACCGATCGCGTCGCCGGATATCAACTCGACCGAGGCTTTCAGATCCTCCTCACGGCGTACCCGCAGGTCCAGCAACGGCTCGACCTCGACGCGCTCGAACTCGGCACGTTCGAACCCGGAGCGTTGATCCGAGTCCGAGACGGGTTTCATCGGGTGAGCGATCCACTCCGCCGGCCGCGCTCACTCCTCGGGACGGTGGCTGCGCCGATCGGTTCGATGACCGACAAGATCCGGCTCCTCCGACTCGTCCTCGACGTTCGGCGCCACTCGGTGCCTGAGCTGCTCCGCAGGCCCGACTCCTCCACGCGGGAGCGCCTCACGGCCGCCGGGTTCTCCGAACGCATGATTCGATCGTTCTGGCAGCCGTTGTTCGCTGGTATCCAGCTCGATCCCGATCTCGAGGTGTCGGGTCGGCGGTTCGAGACGATCCTGAAGATGTTGGCGATCGGATCGACCGGATTGCCTCGGGACGGAATGGGTGCGATTCCCCTCCAGCTCGCCGCCACACTCCCGGACGACACCATCCGCCTCGAGAGTCCCGTCGCCCGGGTACGGGATTCCGGTGTGGTGCTGGACTCGGGCGAAGCGGTCCCCGCCCGAGCAGTCGTCATTGCCACCGAGGGCCCCGCGGCCCACCGCCTGCTCGGCGCGAACGTGCCCGACCCCGGTTCCCGACCGGTTGCGTGCTGCTGGTTCTCCGCACCGCGCAGTCCGGTGTCGGACCCGGTCCTCGTACTCGACGGCGACGAGAGCGGGCCGGTCAAGAACCTTGCCGTCGTGAGTACCGTCACGCCGAGCTACGCGCCGCGGGATCGCGCACTGATCGCCGCGGCCGTCCCCGGCCCCGCCGCGTTCGACCCCAACCTGGCCGGTCGGGTGCACGAACAGCTTGCTCGTTGGTTCAGCAGCCAGACCGACGACTGGCAGCATCTGCGTACCGATCTCATCCGACACGGG
>JANLRZ010000232.1:0-18184 GCA_031362155.1 Acidimicrobiia bacterium
GCCCGGGGTCGGGGCGCCGTATGTGGTCTCGGTCGGCGATTCGGCGATCTCGGGTGAAGCGGGCCGGTGGGCCGGCAACACCAACAACAGTTCGTCGAACATCGACGCCGGCGGTTCAGCGGCCTACTACGACAACGCGACCCACACCGCGGAAGCGATTCCCGGATGCCACCGCTCCACCGCCGCGGAAGTACACATCGGCGGTGGCATCAACTCCGCCAACATCGCCTGCTCCGGGGCGCGCACCTACACGCAGACCCCTGGGTCGGGTGACTTCAAGCCGGGGCTCGACTTCTACAACTCCGGTGGGTACAAGGGCCAGGCCCAGGTGCTCCAGGAGTTCGCGACCACGCACAACGTGAAGGCCGTTGCCGTGCTCATCGGCGCCAACAACTACGGCTTCGCCGACATCGTGCAGCAGTGCGTACAGAACTGGCTGCTGTCGCCGTCGTGGTGGAAGAACTACTGCTACGACGACTCGTCGATTAGTTCGCGATTCACTGCCAGCGCGGTGGCCGCGCGCACGAACGAGGTCAAGGGTGCGCTCCTCAACATCCGCCAGGCGATGGTCAACGCCGGGTACTCCGACTCGCAGTACAAGATCATCGTGCAGACCTACGCGTCGCCGATCCCGATGGGCGCAGGGTTCCGCTACGGCGAGAGTGGCTACACCCGCCAGAACACCGGAGGCTGTGGCGTCTGGAACCGGGATGCCGACTGGGCCAACAACACCGCGCTGTTCAACATGAACAAGTCGGCCAAGGACGCGCGGATTGCGTCGGGGTTGACCAACACCGTGTTGCTCGACAACTCGGCGTCGATGAACGGACGTCGGTTGTGTGAGAACACCGTCGGGTTACTCGAAGAGCGCGGCGTCGCGAACTGGACCCAGTCCAATGCCCCCGACGTGACCGAATGGCAGAACCAGATCCGCACCGTGTCGACGCTCATCGGGCCCTACCAACTGCAGGAGAGCCTCCACCCGAACTACTGGGGTCAGCTGGCGCTGCGGAACTGTCTCCGCCAGGCCTACAACGGCGGCACCGTACGCGGCGGCACCTGCACGCACGGCACCGGCAAGAACGGCGTGGGTGAGCCCAACATGACGCTCACCTAACCACCCTCGCCGCGACTTCTTGTCTCCAGGGGGGTGTTTGCACCCACGGCCAGACAAGAAGTCGCGGTTTGGGGGTGGTCGGTAGTGTGCGCGGATGGTCGAACGGGGCGGACGCCAGCAGATTCCCCGACCGCCCGGAACCCGTGACGGCGGCCCGCCGCCGTGGCTCGGCCTCGCGGCGAACGGGCCGGTGCCGCTCGCGACGGCGATCGAACGCATCGAGCGGAGTCGGGCACCCCGAGCGCCGGAGTTCAATGTGGCCGACGCGCGGGAGGCGGCGGTGCTCGTCGCGTTGTACGAGGACCAGGGTGACACCCATGTGGTGCTCACCAAGCGGCCCGAGACCATGCCCTCCCATCGGGGTGAGATCGCGTTCCCGGGTGGCAAACGCGACCCGGGCGACCCCGATCTCGCCGCGGCCGCCCTGCGCGAAGCGCACGAGGAGGTCGGGATCGAACCTGCGGCGGTCGAGATCATCGGTCAGCTCGACACGATCGCGACGGTGGCCTCGGCCTTCACCATCACCCCGATCGTCGGAGTCCTCCCCGCTCCACCGGTCCTCGTCCCGGACCCGTTCGAGGTCGTCGACGCGTTCGGGGTTTCGGTGTCGGAACTCCTCCATCCCGAGTCGTACCGGGAGGAGTTCTGGGATCTCTGGGGGGAGTACCGCTCGATGACCTTCTTCGAGCTGCCCGGCGAAACCGTCTGGGGCGCCACCGCCCGGATCCTCACGCGCTTGCTGACCGTCGTCACCACGCCGGGGTGAGCTCCACCCGATCGCATCCGGACCCGACGAGGACCGGAAACCCCCACTAGGCTGGATCGTTCTGGCGGAGTAGGAACGACGGGAGCCCACTGGTGGAAGTCGAGATCGGGATCGGCAAGTCGGGACGCAGGGCCTACGGGTTCGACGACATCGCGATCGTGCCCAGTCGGCGCACGCGCGACCCGGAGGATGTCGACATCTCCTGGGAGATCGACGCCTTCAAGTTCGACCTGCCGTTGGTTGCCTCGGCGATGGACGGCGTCGTGTCGCCCAAGACCGCGATCGAGATCGGCCGCCTCGGCGGAGTCGGGTGTCTGAACCTCGAAGGCCTCTGGACCCGCTACGAAGACACCGACGCCGTCTTCGACGAGATCGCCGAACTCGATGCCGAGAAGGCCACTCGGCGGATGCAGGAGCTGTATCAGGAGCCGATCAAGGAAGAGCTGATCGGCCAGCGCATTCGCGAGATCAAGGACGCGGGCGTGCGGGCGTGCGCGTCGCTCACCCCCCAACGCGTCGAGCAGTACTCCAAGCACGTGCTCGACGCCGAACTCGATCTGCTGGTCGTGCAAGGCACGGTGGTCTCCGCCGAACACGTGTCGAAGGACCCGGCTCGCCAGCCGCTCAACCTCAAGAAGTTCATCCGTGAGTACGAGATCCCGGTGATCGTCGGTGGCTGTGCCTCCTACAGCACGGCGTTGCACCTCATGCGTACCGGTGCCGTGGGCGTGCTCGTCGGTGTCGGGCCGGGTCACGCCTGCACATCACGGGGCGTACTCGGTATCGGTGTGCCCCAGGCCACCGCGATTGCCGACGCCGCCGGCGCGCGGATTCGCCACCTCGACGAGACCGGTGTCTACGTTCAGGTGATCGCCGACGGTGGGATGCGCACCGGTGGCGATGTCGCCAAGGCGATTGCCTGCGGTGCGGATGCCGTGATGATCGGTTCGCCGCTGGCGAGCGCGTACGAGGCGCCCGGTCGCGGGTACCACTGGGGTATGGCGACCTTCCACCCGTCGCTGCCTCGCGGCGCACGGGTGTACGCGGGCCAGAAGGGCACGATGGAAGAGATCGTGAGCGGTCCGGCGCACGAGAACGACGGCACGCTGAACCTGTTCGGCGCACTGCGCACGTCGATGGCCACCACGGGGTACGAGACGGTCAAGGAATTCCAGAAGGCCGAAGTCATGGTCGCGCCGTCGCTCCAGACCGAAGGTAAGTCCCTCCAGCGGGCCCAGGGCATTGGCATGGGTCGCTGACCCATGGGTGTAGGCCAGGGGCACCACCGACTGGCGGAGATGCGGATACTCGCGGAGCAGCGAGCGAGCCAGCCATGACCGCGGCCAGGCCCGATACGAGTGAGCGCGACCTCGTGGTCGTTGTCGACCTGGGTGCGCAGTACGCGCAACTGATCGCTCGACGGGTGCGCGAGGCGCACGTCTACTCCGAGATCGTGCCCCGTACGATGCCGTTCGCGGAGATGTTGGCCAAAGGCCCGAAGGCGATCATTCTCTCGGGTGGCCCGGCGTCGGTCCACGTGGAGGGCGCTCCGTCGGTCGACCCGGCGCTCTACGAGTCGGGCCTGCCGATCTTCGGCATTTGCTACGGCGCGCAACTCCTCGCTCGCGACCTGGGCGGCGAGGTCGCCAAGACCGGACGCGGCGAATACGGCCGTACGGATCTGAGTGTGGCCGATACGCGGCCGCTCTTCCGCGAACAGCCCGCCGCGCAACCGGTGTGGATGAGTCACTTCGACACGATCACCGTGCCGCCTGCGGGTGCGACGGTGCTCGCCTCGACCCCCGACACGCCGGCCGCCGCGTTCGGCGATGCGGAGCGACGGATCTACGGCGTGCAGTTCCACCCCGAGGTCAAGCACACCGAGCACGGCCAGGATGTGTTGAAGGCCTTTCTCTACGAGGTCGCCGAGTGCCGACCCACCTGGACGAACGTCTCCATCATCGAAGAGGCAGTCGCGGAGATCCGGGACCAGGTCGGTTCGGCTCGCGTGCTGTGCGGACTGTCGGGCGGCGTCGACTCCTCGGTGGCAGCCGCGTTGGTCCACAAGGCCGTTGGTGACCAGCTGACGTGCGTGTTCGTCGACACCGGGCTGTCCCGCAAAGGTGAAGCGGACCAGGTGGAGGAGACGTTCCGTCGGCAGTTCGAGATCGATCTCGTCCACGTCAAGGCGGCGGATCGCTTCCTCGGTGCCCTCGACGACATCGTCGAACCGGAACGGAAACGCAAGATCATCGGCGAGACGTTCATCCGCGTGTTCGAGGAAGTCGCTCGCGAGTACGACGCCGCCGGCTTCCTCGTGCAAGGCACCTTGTATCCCGACATCGTCGAGTCGGGCGGTGGAGAGAACGCGGTGATCAAGAGTCACCACAACGTCGGGGGATTGCCCGACGACATGGAGTTCGAACTCGTCGAGCCGTTGCGTCATCTCTTCAAGGATGAAGTCCGTGCTGTCGGCGAGGAACTCGGGCTTCCCGAGGAGATGGTGTGGCGCCAGCCCTTCCCCGGACCGGGCCTCGGGGTGCGCATCATCGGTGCGATCACGCCGGAGCGGGTCGCCATCCTGCAAGAGGCCGATGCGATCGTGGTCGAAGAGATTCGGCGGGCGGGTCTGTATCGGGAGATCTGGCAGAGCTTCGCGGTACTGCCGGCGGTCCGGACCGTTGGTGTCCAGGGTGACGATCGGACCTATGCGTACCCGATCATCCTGCGGGCGGTCACGAGCGACGACGCGATGACGGCCGACTGGGCTCGCCTGCCCTACGACGTGCTCGAGCGCATCTCGTCGCGCGTGATCAACGAGGTCCCCGGCGTGAACCGGGTGGCCTACGACATCACCTCCAAACCCCCCGGGACCATCGAGTGGGAGTGAGCCAACGAGGCCGGATGGCCTCGGAGGCGAACGGACACTCCATTGGGGTCGAGTGGGAGTGAGCCAACGAGGCCGGATGAGCCACCAAACCCCGCGTTTTCCCAAGAATTGGTGAGAGGCCGCGTCCTGGAGTGACTATCCACTTGGGTAGGATTGTCCACTTCTCTGGGACTGGGGTGTGGGTGTGATGGGTCGAATTCGTGTGCTGGGCGTGGCGACGGCAGTGGTGCTGGCCACCAGCGGGTGCGCATGGGTGGGGCGCGTCGGTGTCTCGACGGCGGGCGTCCAACCGGGAGGGGGTGCGATCTCCGGGTCGGATCTCTCTGCGAACGGCCGCTACATCGTGTTTACCTCCGATGCGGCGAACCTGGTCCCCAATGACACCAACGGCGCGGCCGATGTGTTCTGGCGGGACAACCAAACGGGTGTGACCGAGCGGGTGTCGATCCGGACCGCCGGCGCGCAATCGGCGCTGGGTGGGTACGGCGGACTGGTGTCCTCCGACGGTCGGTACGTCGCGTTCAACAGCGACTCGTCGGATCTCCTGTCCGGCACCGATACCAACGACTCGACCGACGTGTTCCTGCGTGACCGCGTCGCCGGCACCACGACCAGGGTGAGTGTGCGTACCGGGGGTTCCCAGTCCGACGGAGGTTCGTTTCTCACGGCGATGACGCCGAACGCCAAGGTGTTCGTGTTCGAGTCGGACGCGACGAACCTGATCGGAACCCTCGACCAGAACTTCAGCAACGACATCTACGTGCGGGACATCACCAGCACCGCCAAGACCGAGCGCATCAGCGTTGCGTCCAGTGGTGAAGAAGGCGACATCGATTCCTACGGTGGCTCGATCAGCGACGACGGACGGTACGTCTCGTTCCTGTCGGACGCGTCGAACTTCGACGTCAACGACACCGGCATCTTCACCGACGTCTTCCTGCGCGACCGGACCGGCCTGACCACCACCCGGATCACGGGCTTCCCGAACACCGATGAAGCGGATTCGGATTCGACCAATGCGATGATCAGTGGTGATGGCACGACGATCGCGTTCGAGACCGACGCGACCAACCTCATCCCCGGTTTCACACCCCTCACCTCGAACGTCTACACCGCGCTGCGGGGGACGCCGGGGTACGAGCTCATCAGCGGCACGCCCGCAGGGGTTCCGGGATCTGACTTCAGCTTCGTGACCGGGATCAGCGACAACGCTCGATTCGTCCTGTTCCAGAGCGCCTCGGATGGTCTCGTGAACAACGTGCTCATCGCCGGCTCCGACGCATACGTGCGGGACCGGACCCGAGCCACCACCGTCCTCGCGGGCCTCACCCAATCCCAGGGTGAACCCTCGAATGCCGACCCGTCACTCGCCGGCTCGATGGCCAACGGCATCAGCGGCGACGGCCGGTACATCATGTACACGTCGACCGCGACCGATGTCGTCGGCGGCGTCGATACCAATAGCACCGTGGCCGACCTGTTCATGCAGTCGAACCCGGTGCCGTTCTTCTTCGCGGCATCGCCGTCGTCGATCGCCCGAGGCACGACCGTCACCGTCACCCTCACGGGCAGTGGGCTCCACGCGAATTCGCTCGTGTTGCTCGGCGACAACATCACGATCAACTCGGTCACGTCGCCCAACGAGTCGACCCTGAACGTGAACCTGACCGTGGCGGCCAATGCCGTACCGGGCACGCGCACGCCGCTCGTGGTTGACCAGGGAACGGGCGCGGGCGGAGCGACCGGCGGTATCGCCTTCATCCCGGACCTCATCACGATCACGTAGTTCCTGCTGATGCGGGCGCTGGTCCAGCGGGTGACGGAGGCGTCGGTCGCGGTAGACGGTGAGCAGATCGGCGCGATCGGCGCGGGGTTGCTCGTGTTCGTCGGTGTCACCCACGCGGACGATCCAGCAACCGCGAACAAGCTGGCAACCCGGGTCGCGCACCTCCGCTGTTTCGACGACGACGACGGTGTGATGAACCGATCACTGCTCGACACCGATGGCGAGGCGCTGGTCGTATCCCAGTTCACGCTCTATGGCGACACTCGGAAGGGCCGGCGACCGTCGTGGGGGGATGCCGCGACGCCCGAACATGCCGAACCACTGGTGGCGGCGTTCATTGCTGCGCTCCGTGTTGCGGGTGTGACTGTGGCCACCGGGCGGTTTCGGGCGGACATGGCCGTTTCGCTCGTGAATGACGGGCCGGTGACCCTTGCGCTCGAATCCTGAGCCGATAGCGTGACCGCTCTCGTGGAACGGATTGAGTCTGCTCACAGCACATGGCTCTTCGACACGGATCGTTGTCGATACCGCCGACTCCCTTTGGGGGTCGACCCCGACGCGTTCGCGCTCGACTCGGATTGGGAGCCGTATTTCTCCCTCGACGTCGACGACGTGACCGGCGCGTTCACGGTCACGTTGGACGCCGACGGCACGCGGTTGCTCCGAGCGTTTCGCCGGTCGACGGAGGACGCGACCCAGGAGATGAACATCGATCGAGGGCTGAGCGCGGAGTCCTGAATCTCGATTCGGTGCCCCCGGGGCCTCGCCCGGGAACCGAACATCTGTACGATGCGCCGTATGAGTGCGGCGGAGCTCCTCGATGGCCTCAACCCGGTGCAACGCGATGCCGTGACCGCGCCGGATGGTCCGATCCTGGTCGTCGCCGGTGCCGGATCGGGCAAGACGCGGTTGCTCACCCACCGCGTCTCGTACCTCATCGGCGAACGCAATGTCTCACCGTTCGAGATCTTGGCCATCACCTTCACCAACAAGGCCGCGGGCGAGATGAAGGATCGCGTGGCCACGTTGATCGGACCGGTGGCCCGCAAGATGTGGGTCTCGACGTTCCACTCTGCGTGCGCGCGCATCTTGCGGCGCGACGTCGGGCTGCTCGGATACCGGTCGTCGTTCTCGATCTACGACGAAGCCGATGCCGTCCGGCTCACCGATTTTGTGCGTCGGGATCTCAACCTCGATCCCAAGCGGTTCCCGCCGCGTCGGTTGCATCACTCGATCTCGGCGATGAAGAACGAGTTGATCGACGCGGAGGAGGCCACCGCCAAGGCGATGACTCAGCCCGACCTGCGAATCGCCGAGGTGTACACCGAGTATCAGCGGCGGCTCGCGGAAGCCTCGGCCGCCGACTTCGACGATCTGCTCCTGTTGGTGGTGCGGCTGTTCCGTGAGCACCCCGATGCGCTCGATCGGTGGCGGCACCGGTTCCGGCACATCCTCGTCGACGAGTTTCAGGACACCAACATCGCCCAATGGGAGATCGTGAGACTCCTCTCGAAGGAACACCGCAACGTCATGGTCGTCGGCGACGCCGATCAGTGCCTCGTCGGTGGGACCAAGGTCACGATGGCCGACGGCTCCTACCGGCTGATCGAGGAGATCGAACCGGGCGATGAGGTGCTGTCGAACTACGGCAGTGGCGATATGCGAGCTGCGCGTGTCGACCGGGTCCACTCGGCGCGCCGCGCCGAGGGAGTCAAGATCCGCACCGCGACTGGTCGCGAGATCATTTCAACCGACGAGCACACGCACTTCGCCGGGTTCGTGGTAGGGCGAACGCCACCGATGTCGGTGACCTATCTGATGTGGAAGCGTGACGTTGGGTTTCGAGTTGGGATCACGAGCACCTACTCACGAGGTGCGCTGAAGCCGCGGCTCGGTCTGGCCAATCGGTGCCTCGGTGAGCACGCGGATGCAATGTGGGTGTTGTCCACGCACGACACCGAATCCGAGGCTCGCCTTCACGAGGCGATTGTCGCCGCGAAGTTCGGGCTCCCGACGGTCCCCTTCGTCGCGCGCCCCCGGCGCAACGCCAGTCCATTTGTCGGCGACCAGAAGTTGCTTGACCGACTCTTCAGCGCCATCGACACCTCCGAGCGCGGCCATGACCTTCTGCGGAGCGAGGGGCTGGAGTTTCAGTACCCTCACTATTCGGCCCAGGGGTTCTCCACCTCCGACGCGGTCCACCGTCGTGTGCTCTCGGTTGTCCTGTGCGGGGATCGGCGCGGGGCGAAGGCTTTCCACCGGATCTCGCTCTTCGGCAGCGATGATGAGGGTCGCGAGGTGCTTGAATCGCTCGGCCTCTCGGTCCGTCCCGCCCGGCGCGGCTCCGCCGGTTGGCGGTTCGAGACGGGCAATGTCGATATGGCCAAGATTGCTGAGATCGTGACGCGTATTCAGTCCTCGTTGGATGTCTCGGTGCGGTGCGTTGCTCGGTTGGCAGCCAACCGATCAGAAACCGCGACGTCGAACACCCTGCCGTTCGTTCCCGCAAGCTCGGTTCGCGCCGGCATGGTCATGGTCGGCGAAGACGGCGACTTCGACCTGGTGGAGACCGTCGAGCGCGTCGGGCTGGACGGTCTGGTGTACGACATCGATGTTGCCGGAACTCATAACTTCGTGGCCAACGGCATCGTGACCCACAACTCGGTCTACAAGTTCCGCGGGGCAGATCATCGGAACTTGATGCGGTTCGAGGAGGAGTTCCCGGAGTCGTCGGTCATCGTGCTCGATCAGAACTACCGCTCGACCCAGACGATCCTCGACGCAGCCAACGCGGTCATTGCCAACAACGCGGCCCGGCGACCCAAGCACCTCTGGACCGAGCAGGCGGGTGGAGAGCTCATCACCCGTTATCACGCCGAAGACGAGCACGATGAGGCGCGCTTCATCGTCTCCGAGATCGATCGACTGGTCGACGTCGAGCACGTTCGCTATTCGGACGTCGCCATCTTCTATCGCACCAATGCGCAGAGCCGCGTGGTGGAAGAGTCGTTCGTGCGTTCGGGGATTCCGTATCGCATCGTCGGGGGAACCAAGTTCTACGACCGACGCGAGATCAAGGACGCGCTCGGTTACCTGCGCTCGCTGACCAACCCCGACGACGAAGTCGCGTGGAAGCGGATCGTCAACGTGCCCAAGCGTGGGGTCGGCGACACCTCGGTCCGCAAGGTCGAGGCGTACGCGCAGGGTGCCGGTGTCGTGTTCCGTGACGCCCTGGCCGAAGCCGCGGCGGCTGGGGTCACCGGGCGGGCCCTCGGCGGGATCAAGGACCTCATCGAGGTCATCTCCGGGTTGGAGGAGTCGGCCACCGAGTTCGGAGTGGCCGAGGTGATCGAAGCCATGCTCGACCGCACGGGCTATCTCGCGGAACTCGAAGCCGAACGCACCATCGAAGCACTGGGTCGGATCGAGAACCTGGGAGAACTCGTCGGTGTTGCACGGGAGTTCGACGAACAGCTCGACGCGGGTGACCTCTCCGGTCTCGCCGGGATCGCCGGCATCGAGGACCTGACCGAAGCACCGATCGGGCTGGTGCGGGTGCAAGCCTTCCTCGAGGCGATCTCGTTGGTCACCGATCTGGATCAGGCGACGGGCGAGGAATCGCTCGTCACCCTCATGACGCTGCATACGGCCAAGGGGCTCGAATACCCGGTGGTGTTCCTCACCGGGATGGAGGACGGGATCTTTCCGCACTCACGGGCGCTCGGCGATCCCGAGGAGCTCGAAGAGGAGCGTCGGCTCTGTTACGTGGGGATCACGCGCGCCGAGCAGCGGCTGTACCTGACCCACGCGTGGAGCCGGATGCTCTTCGGCTCCACCGACTATTACCCGCCGAGTCGATTCCTGAACGAGATCCCCGAAGCGTTGGTGAAGGCCGAAGGCCGGTCGGAGTCTCGCGGGCGCGGCATGTCGGACCATCGCGACGCCGTCGCCGCGGCTGCACTCCGAGTGGATCGCCAGCCGACCGGCGCTCGTGGCGCGGAGCAGATGGGGTTGCGCATCGGCGACGACGTCAGCCACGAGAAGTTCGGCGAAGGCGTGATTATCAACCTCAAGGGTGAGGGCGACAAAGCCGAGGCGACCGTGCAGTTCCGGGGCGTCGGCGAGAAGACGTTGCTCCTCGCCTGGGCGCCCCTCACCAAGCTCTGACCCTCACCACTTTTTGTCTGCAGGGGGGTGGATACACCCACGCACAGACAAAAAGTCAGGGGGTGGTGGTGGTCGTGGTTGGGGCGGGCAGGATCTTGCGGAGTTCGACCATGAGGAGCCCCTTGCGCGGCCCGGAGGGTTCGACGAACGACCGGAATCGCGCGAGGTCGGCCACCGCAATCTTGCGGTCATCACACGTGAACGAGTCCTTCGATCCGCGCCAGCGCAGCGTGCAGCGGTTCGGCGCGGGTTGGGCCACGGGCAGGGTCACGAGTTCGCGGTCTTCGATGCCGACCCAGAAGCCGGTGTCACCGCTCAGCCCGGCCATGGCGATGGGGCCGCCTTCGCGCACCTTCTTCTTGATGTCAGACGCCAGGCCGAACGGCTGGGCGACTTTGGTGCTCGGGAGCTTGCCCCGGCTGGTGACTGCGAGGATGGCGCCGGCCACCAGAATCCCGGCCACGATCACCGCGATGGTGGCGCCGAGGAGGATGGTCAGATCTCGGCGGCGGTCTTTCGGGGCCCGGGGCACCCCCAGGGTGTACTCACCCAAGGTCCGGAGAGTCCAGTTGTGGCGTGCGTTGGCCTCCTTTGCGACCGGATCGCTAGGGTTCTGGCCGCATGCAGCGCCGATATCGAGTCGTCATCGCCAAGCCGGGTCTCGACGGTCACGACCGCGGCGCGAAGGTCATCGCTCGCGCCCTGCGCGACGGTGGCTTCGAGGTTATCTACACCGGTCTGCACCAAACGCCGGAGCAGATCGCGGAGACTGCGCTCCAAGAGGACGCCGACGCCGTCGGCCTGTCCCTACTCTCGGGTGCCCACATGACGCTGTTCCCGCGGGTCTTGCAGTTGCTGGCCGAACGCGGCCTTGACGAAGTCGTGGTGTTCGGAGGCGGGATCATCCCCGATGCCGACATTCCGAAGTTGAAAGAGATCGGCGTGGCCGAACTCTTCACGCCCGGTGCCACCCTCGTGTCGATCCATGAATGGCTCGAGGCCGCGCTGGACGCCCGGGAGGCGCAACCCGCCCATTGATCGATCCGGCCACCATCCGGCCGGCGGTACCAACCATCGCACTCCGAGGAGTCTCGTGGACCTGTTCGAATATCAAGGCAAGCAGTTCTTCGCGCGGTACGGGATTCCCGTGTCCGACGGCGAAGCGGTGACCGACGTCGACGCGGCCGTGGCCGCGGCCGACCGCGTCGGTTACCCGGTCGTGGTGAAGGCGCAAGTGCAGGTGGGCGGGCGCGGCAAGGCCGGCGGGATCAAGCTCGCTTCCAACGCCGACGAGGCGCGCCAGTACGCGACCGACATCATCGGGATGGATATCAAGGGCCACACCGTCGAGGTGGTCTGGGTCGAGCACGCCAGCGACATCAGCGAGGAGTACTACGCCTCGTTCACGCTCGACCGCTCGGCCAAGAAGTACCTGGGCATGCTCTCCGCCCAGGGTGGCGTCGAGATCGAAGAAGTGGCGGCGACCGACCCGGACGCGATCGCCAAGATCCACGTCGACCCGGCCGAAGGGTTGAGCGAGGCCGACTGCCGGACCTGGGTCGAAGCCGCGGCGCTGAACCCGGCCGCGGTCGACGGTGCCGTCGACATTCTGATGAAGCTCTACACCGCCTACACCGAGGGTGATGCCGACCTCGTGGAGATCAACCCGTTGATCCTCACGCCCGACGGTCGGGTGCACGCGCTCGATGCCAAGGTGACCCTGGACGACAACTCGGTCTTCCGTCACGCCGACTACCGCGTGTACGACGAGACCCAAGTTCGTGACGCCCGGGAGGAAGCTGCCCACGAGAAGGGCCTCCAGTACATCGGCCTCGACGGTTCGGTGGGGATCATCGCCAACGGTGCCGGGCTCGCGATGAGCACCGTCGACATCGTCACCCAGGTCGGTGGCTCGCCGGCGAACTTCCTCGACATCGGCGGCGGTGCCAACGCCGACGTGATGGCCGGCGCGATGGAGGTCATCAACAACGACCCGAAGGTGCGATCGATCTTCATCAACATCTTCGGTGGGATCACCAAGGGCGAAGAGGTCGCCAACGGGATCGTGCAGGCGCTCGCCCGAGTGAAGATCGACGCGCCGATCGTGATCCGCCTCGACGGGACCAACGCCGACGAGGGCCGGGCGATTCTCGAGCCGCACCTGTCGGACATGTTGCAGATCGAACCCACCATGCGCGACGCCGCTCGCCGCGTGGTCGAACTCGCGGCAGGGACGTGAGCGAGGCGTGGGCGTCTGACGTACCGATGCCGCGCTCGCCGAGCGTGGCCCGACCGGCCCGGCCCGAAGGGCCAAGAGGGGGAGTGAAGGTTTCATGAGCATCTTCGTCGACGAGAACACCAAGGTCGTCTACCAAGGGCTGACCGGTTCGCAGGGCCGTTTCTACGGTCTGTTGAACCGCGAATACGGCACCCAGGTCGTCGCGGGTACGAACCCGAAGAAGGCCGGCACCGACGTCGAGGGCATTCCGATCTTCGCCAACGTCGCGGAAGCGGTGAAGGAAACCGGCGCGACGGCATCGTGTGTGTTCATCCCCGCGCCGGGTGTGCGTGACGCGGTCATGGATGCGGCCGAGGGTGGTGTCGAGTTCATCGTCGTCATCACCGAAGGTGTGCCCGCCCACGACGAGGCGTGGTTCTTCAACGTGCTCAAGCGCGACTACCCGAACGTCCAGCTGCTCGGCCCGAACTGTCCCGGGATCATCAGCCCGGGCAAGGCGAACATCGGCATCACCGCGGGCCACATTGCGAAGGCCGGCGGCCCGGTGGGCATCGTCAGTCGCTCGGGCACGCTCACGTACCAGGCGCTGTACGAACTCAAGCAACAGGACATCGGTGTGACCACGTGCGTCGGCATCGGTGGCGACCCGGTCCCGGGTACCAGCTTCATCGACTGCCTCAAGGCGTTCGAGGCCGACCCCGAGACCAAGGCCGTCATGATGATCGGTGAGATCGGTGGGACCGCGGAGGAAGAGGCGTCCGAGTTCATCAAGACGTCGATGAGCAAGCCGGTCGTCGCCTACGTCGCGGGCGTGACCGCGCCTCCGGGGAAGAAGATGGGCCACGCCGGTGCCATCGTCTCCGGCGGCAAGGGCACCGCCGCGGCGAAGATGGACGCGCTGCGCGACGCCGGTGCCCAGGTCGGCCTCAACCCGACCGAGGCGGGCGAACTGATGGTCGGCGTCGTCGCGAAGTTGTAGCCGGCTCGACCCGCCGGCCCGGGAGTCAGTGACGCGGGCCGAAGGGTCCCGAGTGCTCGCGGCTGTAGATCGCCCCGCCCACGAGCAGCGCGATCGAACCACCGAACATGCCCCAGAAGCCGAGGCCGAAATCCGTGCCGGGAAGCGCACCGCTCCAGAAATAGCCGCCGGTGATCAGCACCGCGAACAGGCCGAGGAGGAGGTGCACCTGCTCCCAGGTGAAGCCGCCGAAGCGGACACTCAGGTCCGCGCCGGCAAAGCGGCGGAGCGCGACGACGGCGGCGGAGATGCCGCCGGCGAAGACCGGGTAAACACCGATCGGTGACAGGAGGCCGTCCCACGCAGTCACACTGACGTTTCCGGCGCTGTAGAACGCGAAGAAGGACGCGACGATCGTCACGATGCCGCCGGCCAGGATCACGGTCTCGCCGCGGGTGGGGGGCGTGCTCATCGCTCGGAATCTCCTGGTCGGTTGGATGGACGGTGGCGCCCGCCTCGGACCCGAGGCGGATGCGATCCACCAGGGTAGGTTGGCGGGAATGCGGATCGGCGTCTTGGCCTCGGGGAGTGGCACCATCCTCCAAGCGCTGCTCGACGCGCAACTGCCCATCGTGGTGGTGATCGTCGACCGCGAGTGCGCCGCCACCGCGCGGGCCGAAACTCGAGATATTCCAGCAGTCTTGGTGCGCCGATCCAGCTACGGTGGCGACTTCGACCGGGTCGCGTACACCCACGAAATCGTGGACGTGTTGGCCCGGCACGAGGTGGATCTGGTCGCGATGGCGGGGTTCGGCACCATCCTCGAAAAGCCCATCCACGACGCGTTTCCGGATCGGATCGTGAACACCCACCCGGCACTGTTGCCGGCGTTCAAGGGATGGCACGCGGTGGAGGAGGCCTTCGCCGCCGGCGTGAAGGTCACGGGGTGCACGGTGCACTTCGCCCGCCTCGATGTGGACGACGGGCCGATCCTGGCCCAGGAGTCGGTGCCGGTCTTGGCCGATGACACGGTCGAGACGTTGCACGAACGGATCAAGGATGTCGAGCGCCGCCTCTACCCGGCGGTCCTCCGGGAACTCATGATGAAGGAGCAGTGATGCGGGCGCTGATGTCGGTGTACGACAAGACCGGGATCGTGGAGTTTGCCCGGGCACTGCACGAACTCGGATGCGACCTGGTCTCGAGTGGTGGGACCGCGGCGGCCATTGCCGACGCGGGGATCCCGGTGACCGACGTGGCCGAACTCACCGGCGTCCCGGCCATCCTCGACCATCGCGTCGTGACGCTCCACCCCAAGGTGCATGGCGGCTTGTTGGCCGACCCGACCAGCGCCGCGCACCAGGCCGACATGGCCGAGTACGGCATCGAGCCGTTCGACCTCGTGGTGTCGAATCTCTACCCGTTCCACACGAATCCGTCGATCGAGTTGATCGACATCGGCGGCCCGGCGATGGTGCGCGCGTCGGCGAAGAACCACGCGCACGTGGCCATCGTGACCAGCCCCGACCAGTACGACACCGTGCTGGGCGAACTGCGCGAGCACGGGAGCATCACCGGCCCGACCCGGCGCCAGTTCGCGCTCGACGCGTTCGCTCGTACCGCGGCCTACGACGCCGCGATCGTCGAATGGCTGCAGGAGGGAGAGGCGCTGCCTCAGCACCTGGTGATCCCGCTGGCCAAGACCGACGAGGTCCTGCGCTACGGCGAGAACCCCCACCAGCAGGGCGCCCGCTATCGCGCCGTGGGCACATCGAGTTGGTGGGACGGTGTTGCTCAACACAGCGGTCTCGCGCTCAGCTATCTCAACCTCTACGACACGGAAGCCGCGTGGAAGCTCGCGCACGATCTGGGCGACCGCGCGGTCTGCGCCATCATCAAACACGCGAACCCCTGCGGTGTCGCGGTGGCCGATGATCTCGTCACCGCCTACCAACGGGCGCTGGAGTGTGACGAACGCTCGGCGTTTGGTGGCATCGTGGCGTTCAACCGCCCGATCGACGATGAGACCGCGGCCGCGATGGCGAACGGACCCCAAGCCGATGTGGTGATCGCGCCCGGCTATTCGCCGGGCGCGCTCGACGCGTTGCGTGCGAAGCGCAAGAACACGCGCCTGCTCGAAGCGCCGGTGCCGACGACCGACACCCGCGAGTTCCGCCAGATCAGCGGTGGGTTCCTCGTCCAGGATCCCGCCCACTTCGCCGCCGGTCGGGACGAGTGGAAGGTGGCGACCAAGGTTGCGCCGACCGCCGAACAGTGGGCGGACGCCGAACTGGCCTGGCGGATCTGTGGCCACGTGAAGTCGAATGCGATCGTGCTGGTCAAGGACGGCCAGGCCGTCGGGATCGGCGCCGGTCAACAGAACCGGGTCGAGTCGGGGGAGATCGCGGCGAAGAAGGCCGACGGTCGTGCCGTGGGCGGTGCGTGTGCGTCCGACGCGTTCTATCCGTTCCCCGATGGGGTCGAGGCCGCGGCTGCGGCGGGCGTCGCGGTGGTCCTCCAACCGGGCGGCGCGATGCGCGACGACGAAGTCACGGCCCGCGCCGACGAACTCGGTCTGGCGATGGTCCTCACCGGCGAACGCCATTTCCTCCACTGAAGGAGTGTCAACGTGAGCGAGGCGTGTACTCCGACGCACCTGGCCTGCGCTCGCCGAGTGGGGCCCGAGCGGCCCAGCCCGAGGGGCGGTGAGCGGAAGTGTTGATCATGTCCGGCGGGCCGGTGGCCGATGCCGTGTTCACCGACCTTGGGCCCCGGATCGAAGTGCTGGTTGCGAACGGCCGTCCACCGGGGTTGGCCACGCTCCTCGTCGGCGCCGACGATGCCAGCGCCCGCTACGTGGGGATGAAACACGCAAAGGCGGCCGAGCTGGGCTGCCACTCGGTCGACGTGCACTTGAGCGTCGATGCCACCCAGGCGGAGGTGCTCGACGCGATTGCGGCGCTCAACGCCGACGACGCGGTCGACGCGGTGCTGTTCCAGTATCCGGCGCCGCCGCATATCGATTTCGAAGCCGCGCTCCTGACGCTCGATCCCGACAAGGACGTCGACGGTCTGCACCCGGTGAACATGGGTCGACTGGCGTTGTCGATGCCCGGACCGGTGCCGTGCACCCCGGCCGGGATCGAGGCGCTCCTCGCGCACTACGAAATTCCGATCGCCGGGCGCGACGTGTGCATCATGGGCCGCGGGGCGACGCTCGGTCGGCCGTTGGCGCTGCTGCTCTCGCAGAAGCGACCGACCGCGAATGCCGCGGTCACCGTCGTGCACACCGGGGTGGCCGATTGGCCGAAGTACACGCGCCGGGCCGACGTGGTGATCGCGGCCGCGGGGGTCCCGGGGATCTTGCAGCCCGACCACCTGACTCCGGGATGCGTCGTCGTAGGCGGGGGCGTGCGGTACGAAGGCCGAAAACTGCTGCCCGACGTCGACGTCGCGTGCGAGGAGGTCGCGGGTGCGATCACGCCGCGCGTCGGGGGCGTGGGTCCGACGACCATCGCGATGCTGTTTCGCAATCTCGTCGAGATCGCCGAACGGCGGTTGCGATGAGGGCCGAGTGATGGTGGAGACCACGAGTCCGTGTCTCCTGTGCGGGTTGCCGAAACCACCCGATGACCGCTGTCCGTCGTGCGGGATGACCGCAGAATTCGGCCCGGCGCGACCCAACCCGTTCGATGCCCGAGCGTGGTGGCTGATGATGGGTGTGATCGCGGGCATCTTCGCGGTCACACTGCTCGTCGTCGCCCTGACGAGCTGATCCACCCGGACATCCGATGGGTCTGGTCGCTCCGAACACTGGATGAGATGACGCCATGATCCTCGCCGAGCTGGTGGTTCGCCACACCCGCAATCACATGCCGACGCGGCGCGTCGCGCTCGGCGACCTCTACTTGCCGATGAGCGGTTCGGCCCACGGCGCGGGGCTGCTCGCGGCCGTCGTCGCCGAGCACGTCGGATCCTTCGACGAGGAACAACTCGACGAACTGACCCGGCTGCTCCCCGAGGTCTCCCGACACGGTGTGCGCGTGCCGCGGATCGCGTTGCGGCACCGGCTCCAGACCGACGTCCACGGGCTGGATCGGTCGCGGCACCGCCTGCTCGAGGAACACGGCCGGCTGATCGTCGAACTCGATGTGCACGGCGCGCCGGGCCCGCAAGTGGTCGGCGCGATCCTTGCGGCCGGGTCGATGGGTTCGAGCGTCCGGCCCCGTGCGGTGCAGGCGATCAAGGCGGCCGTGGCTCA
>JANLRZ010000251.1:0-2126 GCA_031362155.1 Acidimicrobiia bacterium
ACGGTGAAGGCGCCCTCGGCGACCAGCATGGCGCCGGCGGCGTGACCGATGACGGCGATCGGCAGATCGGCCGCCGTGGCCCGGGCGACGATCGTGTCGACCGCATCGGGCCCGACCGAGAGCACGACCCGTGACGCCGACTCCGAGAAACACCCGACGCCATCGCCGATCGCCACCTCGAACCCGACCGCACCGTTGATCGCCATCTCCGCGAGCGCGATCGCGAGCCCACCTTCGGAACAATCGTGGATCCCGTTGACCGCGCGGTCGACCACCACCTCCGCGAGCCACGGATGCAACCGCTGGGCGACATCGAGATCCGCGGCGGGGGGCGGACCGTGCCGCAGGCCGTGCATCGTCGCCCACGCGGAGCCACCGAGTTCGGCCGCGGTCGTGCCGACGAGCACGATCGCGTCGCCATCACAGAGACGAGCCGGCGGGGGCGCGTCCTGGAGGTCGTCGATGAGACCGATCACACCCACCACGGGGGTCGGGTCGATGTCGGCCCCGCGACTCTCGTTGTAGAAGCTCACGTTGCCGCCGATGACCGGCATGCCGAGCGCACGACACGCGTCGCTCATGCCGTCGACGACTTCGGAGAACTGCCACATCACCTCGGGGTGTTCGGGGTTGCCGAAGTTGAGACAGTTGACGAGCGCCTTCGGCGTTCCGCCAGCGCACGCCACGTTGCGTGCGGCTTCCATGACGATGAGCTGGGCACCGACACGCGGGTCGAGTGCGCAGTAGCGGGCCTTCCCGTCGACCGCGAGGGCGAGGGCACGCGGTGGTGCTTCTTGGAGGCGCAACACGCTCGCGTCACCGCCGGGACCGACGACGGTGTTGAGGAACAGTTGGTGGTCGTACTGGCGGTACACCCACGATGGGTCGGCGATGTTGGGCTCGGCCAGGAGCGCCAGCAGTTCCGGCCCGATGTCGGCACCGGTCGGGAACCGCTCGGCCAGCACCGCGGTCGGGTCGTCGGCCAGACGGGCATCGAAGTCGGCCGGCCGTTCGAGGGGGCGGTGGTACACGGGGCCGTCGCCGAGACTGCCGATCGGCACGTCGGCGATCGGTTCGCGATCGGACGACACCTCCGTCGGCTCGTCGCCGATCGGAGGTGCAGGGTTCGCGCCGGGGACCCCGATGGCATCGAAGAGGCCCTCGTAGACGCGGAACCGACCGGTGTCGGTGACGCGACCGATGACCGAGGAGCGGATCTCCCACCGGTCGCATAACGCGAGCACCGCGTCGAGGTTCTCGGGCGTGACGATGGCGAGCATCCGCTCCTGGCTCTCGGAGGTGAGCATCTCGACCGGGTTCATGCCCGGCTCGCGGTGCGGTGCGCGAGCAACATCCACGTCCATTCCCGCGCCGGTCTTGGCCGCAGTCTCGGACGCCGCACACGAGATCCCCGCGGCGCCGAGGTCTTGCACGCCGATCGCGAGGCCGGCGTCGAGCAGCGCGAGGCAGGCTTCGATGAGCTTCTTCTCTTCGAAGGGGTCGCCGACCTGGACTGCGGGCCGTTTGGCTTCGCTGCCTTCCTCGAAGCCCGCGCTCGCGAGCACGCTCGCGCCGCCGATGCCGTCCCGGCCGGTCGAGGCACCCAGGAGCACGGCCAGGTTGTCCACTCCTTCGGCGCGCGCGAGCACCAGCCGCTCGATGGGCAGCGTGCCGAGGCAGAAGACGTTGACCAAGGGGTTGTCGCGGTAGCACTCGTCGAAGACCAGCTCACCGCCGACTGTCGGCACGCCGACCGCGTTGCCGTACCCGCTGATGCCGCTGACGACGCCTTCGAAGAGGTAGCGGGTGCGGGCGTCGTCGAGGGGGCCGAAGCGGAGCGGGTCCATCACCGCGATGGGGCGGGCACCCATCGAGAAAATGTCGCGGATGATCCCGCCCACGCCAGTGGCCGCGCCCTGGTAGGGCTCGACCGCCGAGGGGTGGTTGTGACTCTCGATGCGGACCGCGACCGCAATGCCGTCACCGACGTCGATCACCCCGGCACCCTCGCCGGGCCCGACGAGCACCCATGGGGCTTCAGTGGGGAAGCGGCCGAGGTGGGGCCGGGAGGATTTGTAGGAGCAGTGCTCGGACCACATCACCGAGTACATCGCGAGTTCGAGGTG
>JANLRZ010000066.1:0-2683 GCA_031362155.1 Acidimicrobiia bacterium
CACCGTTCGACCAACACGACGGCGTTGCCGCGGTCGCCGTAGGTACCGAGCAGCTCGGGATAGACGAGCCCGACGCGGACCGCGGAATCCCGGGTCACCAGGTCGCCCGGGTCAGGTGGGTGAACTGGGTGTACGACGCCACGATGTGGACCTCGCCCGGCAAATGGGCCGCCGCGGTAAGAGGGTCGGGTTCGAGGTGGTACTCGACGCCGACGTAGTCGAGTCGTACGGCGACGTCGAGCGCGCGCTCACCCGACGCGGCGACCGCTTTGCCCGCCAGCAGTTCGTAGGGCACGTCCCACAACCACGACGGGTCGCGCCCATCGGCCACGTGGGCGTTGACTGCGAGCACGACCGCAGTGTCGCGGGGTTCGAGCCAGCGGAGGACCTCGGTCCAGCCCGCAGGGTTCTTGGCCAGCAGTACGCGCGCGTCGCGCCCGTCCGGCAGGCGGCAGTTCGAGAACCGACCCGAGACGACATCGACGCTACGCAGACCGGTGAGTGCGACGTCGGGGTCGACACCGAATCCGACGATCGCGCTGACCAACGCGAGTGCGCCGTTCATCCGGTTCCAGTCGCCGGGCAGCGCCAGGTCGAGCGTGACCGGCCCGGCGGGCGTGATCACCGAGTTCCCGTCGAGCCGGTACTCCGCGTCGGGTTGAGTGAATCCGCAGTGATCGCAGTGGAACGACTCGGCCGACCAGGTGAGGAGCGCCGCGCACTCCGGACAGGTTGCCGCGTCGGACCGCCACGGGGCGCCGAGCGCGACCCAGGTGACCTGCGGGTGAGCGCCGACGGACCACACGACGTGAGGGTCCGACGCATTGGCGATGACGGTGAGGTCGGGGTGGGTCTCACAGACCGCGCGCCACCGCTCCGCGATACTGCGGACCTCCCCGAACCGGTCGAGTTGATCCCGGGTCAGGTTGCCGAGGATGAGAATGTCGGTGCCGAGCGGGTCGATGACTTTTGGCACCCACCGTTCGTCGACTTCCATGACCGCATCGTTCGGATCGGGTGCTCGGCCCAACGCCGCAGCGACACCGGCGGGCATGTTGGCGCCCGTGTGGTTGCTGGCGACCGGCCGACCCGCGGCACGGAGCGCCTCGGCCAGCAACCGCGTGGTGGTGGTCTTCCCGTTGGTCGCCGAGACGATCGCGACGCGCCGGCCGCGTGCGACGTCGGTCAGGAGGTCGGGCGCGATGGCGAGCATGACCCGACCACTGACCTGGGTGCCGGCCCCCCGACCGGTCAGCTTCGACGCCCGACCGGCCAGGTCTCCGAGGTGCAGGGCGACGCGTGATCGCAGATCCAAGGTCATGGCGACGTCGTCTCGCACCAGTACGCGTCGACGCGGTACGGGATCGCGATCAGATCACGGCCCGCGGTGTCGGGGTGGGTTCGGACCAGGTCGCGCACTTCGTCGAGCACCGCCTGCTGGTCGGCCGGGTCGAGGACTGCAACGTGACTCACCGACCGGAACCGGTCGACGACCTCCTCGATCGTCATGAGTTGTTCGTGGTGGAACGTCGCTTCGTGGAGTGGTCCGAAGAACGGTGTCTCGGTGAAGGCCGACTCGCGCCATTCCTCGTGTCGGCGCCACGGTGCTTTCTTCTCGACGCGGTCCATGATCGACCACAGTGCGTCGACATGCGGCGCCGAACGGTCGCGGGCATTCCAGACCAGGCCGAGCCGGCCGGCGGGGCGCAGTGCCCGTGCGGCCTCCGCGAGCGCGACCGGCGCGTCGAACCAGTGGAATGCCTGCGCCACCACGATGGCATCCAGTGAGCGCTCGGCGAAGGGCAGGCGTTCGGCGGCGCAGGAAACGAGAGGGACTGCCGGACTGGTGGTGGCGAGCACGGCCCGCATCCCGTCGACCGGTTCGGCGGCGATCAGCCGGGCGCCGAGCGGTTCGAGCAGTCGGGTGAACTTGCCCGTCCCGGCCGCGAGGTCGAGCACGGTTCGTCCCGGCCTGATGCCGAGATGGTCGGCGAACCACGCAACACATTCCGGTGGATACCCCGGACGGGCGCGCTCGTAACTGGCCGCTTCACGATCGAATCCCGAATCGGCGACGTGGTGGACAGGCACCCACTCATGATGGCACCGCCGGTGTTCGGCGGTCGGGCCATTGCCGGTGACGGTGAGTCAGCCGGGAAGGGACGCCTTGATCGTGTACGTGCAGGCCAGCCGTTCGGGCCGATCGACGAGCTGGTACTCCCCGAACGGCGGCACCGGTTCCATCTGGCCGTCGAGCGCGTTCCACGGGACCGTTTGATGTTCGGTGAGCGCGTCGAGGGTGAAACCAGCGCGCAACAGCGCAGTGACGATCTCGCCAAGCCCCCAGTTCCACTGGTAGGTGACGGCGTGCGCGAGTGGTGTGCCGTCGCCCTCGTAGGAGACCGGCTCCTCGAACCGAGTGGGTCCCGCGGCACCGAAGCGCGGGAACTCGACCGCGACGACACCGTCGGGACGCGGATCGTCCATCGCCAACAGCATGGGATGCCCGTCGCGGAGGTAGAGACGACCACCGGGCCGCAGCAGATCCGCAACGACGCGCGCCCACCCTTCGATGTTGGGCAGCCAGATGAGTGCTCCGATCCCGGTGAAGACGAGATCGAATCGGGTGGCACCGAGCACCACGACCGCGTCGTACAGCTCACCCTCTTGGAACGTCGCGGTC
>JANLRZ010000069.1:0-15603 GCA_031362155.1 Acidimicrobiia bacterium
CCCCGGCGCACGAGCCCGTCACACAGCGCCGCGATCACCCGCTCCGTCCCGCCGTATCTCACCGGAGGAACCGATTCGTACATCGGAGCAACTTCCGCGATTTTCATGCGGGCGCACCCAACGCAGTGGTCGCGGAGTCGGGATCGAGCGGCATCAGATACCCAAACCGCAGCAGGTATCGGTTCCCGCATCCCGCGCAGTTTTGCGCATCCGGTCTGGCGCTGAGCACGCTCTCACACGACGGACAGGCCACCGAGAACATCCCAATCGCGGGTATCACGCACCGCTCCTTTCATCGTCCGTCCACACGGTGTCCGCAAGGGATACCCCCATCAGGCGAGCTTCAATCCTCGGGGACCGGAAGATGACCAAGGCTGCCGACGGGCCGCTCGACGCGCGCTCAATCGACGTGCCACCGGTGCCGGCGTCCCACGTCGTCCTGGTGGACGGACGGACGTTCGCGATCAGCGACTCCGCCGGCAACATCTGGGGCGCTGCCCACGGCCTCGTGCACGACGATCTTCGCCACCTCTCTGAGTTCGTACTCCGTATCGAGGGCTGGTCCAGCGAAGTCCTGACGGGTACTGAGACCTCACCATTCTCGGCGCTGTTCCTGCAGCGGGTGCGCCCCGCCAACGCGGACGAGAGTGATACCGCGCTGATCGTTCGTCGGCGGTGGGTCGCGGCAGGCATGCGCGAAGACATCGAGATCCACAACCCCACCGGGGCCGCTATCGAACTCGAGATCCGGTTGACGGTTTCGGCCGACTTCGCCCATATCTTCGACGTCAAGGCGGGTCGGGATGGCCTGCCGGCCGCGATGGTCATGCGCGGGGACGATTGGCATCTGGTCGATGCGCGCGATCCGGCGACCGCAACCCGCCTTCGAGCGGTACCGGCACCCGACGAGGTCGACAGCGACGGCGGCACCTTGGCGTGGCACGCCCGTTTGGGGCCACGAGAGGTGCAGGCCATAGGTGTCACGGTCGAGGCAATCGTCGATGGCGAGCTGCAGGAGATCCCCTTCCCGCATGGGACGCATCCCGCCCCAGCGATCCCGCTGCGCGCCAACCGTTCATGGCGCAATGCAATCCCGGGCGTCGTGTCGACCGATCAACGACTCACCTCGGCGTGCGATCAAGCGTTCTCCGACCTCGCTGCCCTCCGGATCGTCGACGGTGAGCACCCTGATCGCGTACTCGTCGCCGCCGGCGCCCCGTGGTTCATGACGGTGTTCGGACGCGATTCCCTTTTGACCGCACACATGATGTTGCCCTTCGACGCGCAGCTGCCACACGGGGTTCTGCGGACACTCGCCGATCTACAAGGCCTGATCGACGACCCCGCGGCCGATGAAGAGCCGGGAAAGATCCTGCATGAGCTCCGTCGGCACGGCGGCGGCGGACCATTCGCGACCCGGAGCCGCTATTACGGTTCTGTCGACGCCACACCGCTCTTCGTCATGCTCGCAGCGGACGCGTGGCGGTGGGGCGGTCTCGATCTCGACGATGTCGCGACCCTCGGTCCGGCGGTCGACGCCGCGCTCGATTGGCTGGTCGCCTTCCTTGATGCCGACCAGTTCATCTCGTACCACCGGCGCGAGAACACCGGGCTGACCAACCAGGGTTGGAAAGACTCTTGGGACGGCATCAGTTTCGCCGGCGGAGCGCTTCCCGACGCGCCGATCTCACTTGTCGAGGTCCAGGGGTATACCTACGCGGCGCTGGTCGGCGCGGCGGAACTCGCCGAGCCGCTCGGGCTCCGGCACCGACCGGAGGATCTGATCCGACGGGCCGAGACATTGCGTGCACGATTCAACGAATCCTTCTGGGATCCGCGCGGGTACTTCATCCTCGGCATCGACGGATCCGGACGCCCGATCGACGCGCTCACGACGAATCCCGGACACGCGCTCTGGACCGGGATTGCGCACGCCGACCTCGCGAACCGATACCTCGACCGGGTCATGGCGCCGGATCTCTGGACCGGCTGGGGAGTCCGCACGCTCAGCGACCAGATGGCCCGGTACCACCCGCTCAGTTACCACAACGGATCGGTGTGGCCCCACGACACCGCCATCCTCGCGGCCGGAGCCGCGCGGTACGGCCGTTGGGACGTGGTCGATACCATTCTTGAGGGCGCGCTTGCGGCAACGACTCACTTCGCTGGCCGGCCTCCCGAACTCTTCGCCGGACTCTCACGTTCGAGTGTCTCCGTCCCGGTGCCCTATCCCTCGTCGTGTTCGCCCCAAGCGTGGTCGTCGGCGTCGATCCTGCTCCTCGCCCGGTCGGTGGTGGGGCTCGACGTCTCACGCGACTCGGGCGCGCTCGTCGTGCGTCGTCCCGCCGAACAGCGGGTACCGGACCTCGCCTTCGATGGTCTCTGGTATGCAGACAAGCGTTGGGACGTCCGTATCTCTGATGGCCGCGTCGCCGTCAGCCCCCACGGCGGCTAGCGCCTTTCGGTGTCCGTTCGCGTCGATCGAGCACCCCTATTCGAGCGGGCGAGAAGCGGGACGACGAACCAAGCCGTCGCGAACAAGATCGCAACGGCGGCAGCGATGAGCGCGGCAGTCGAGGTCGGGACGAGCACCTGGATGACCACGTAGGTGGATGCCGACAACGCGACGGCGAGCAGCGCCAAACCCGCAATCGTCGCGATCGTGCCCCACCGCACCAGCCGCTCCTTGTCGGCCTGACGGAACTGGATGCGGGCATACGCCACCGGAGCGACAAGAAGTGCCGACGCGGCGGCGGTCGCGAGAAATGCGACCATAAAGGCGGCGCGCTCCGTTCCCTGGACAAGGTGGAAACGATTCGTGAATGGCACGGTGAGTAAGAACGCGAAGAGAATCTGGACGCCGGGAAGAGTGATTCTGAGCTGCTGGAGGAGCTCGTCGAGCTCGCGCTCAATCCGTTCCTCCGGGGTTTCACGTGAGTTCTCGTGAAGAGCGCCCGACCCGTCGTCGCGGTCATGTCCCACATTGAGAGCTTTACCCTGGGAGCAACCAAACGAACCGAAGATTTCTGCCCTCCATGCGCCGGAATACAGTGGCGCGGTTGCGGGTCCCGCACTCTCCGACCGAAGGATTGGTCCATGACCGTCACAGCACCGTTGGCCCCGGCCGACCACTACACGATCATCTCGTCGGACAGTCATGCCGGCGCGTCGCACGCGACCTACCGGGAGTACCTCGACAAGGCGTACCTCGAGGATTTCGACGCCTGGCGGAACAAATACAAGAACCCGTACAAGGACCTCGCGCCCGGGGACGACCGGCGCAAACGCAACTGGGACGACGAGATGCGCAACGCGCAGCAGGAGGCCGACGGCGTCGTCGGCGAGGTCGTGTTCCCGAACACCGTCCCGCCGTTCTTCCCGAGCTTCGTGCTCTTCGCGCCGCCGCCCCCGCCCGAGGATTACGAGCACCGTCTCGCCGGTATCCGCGCCCACAACCGGTGGCTCAAAGACTGGTGCAACGAGTTCCCCGAGCGCCGCGCCGGTGTCGGTCAGATCTTCCTCAACAACATCGACGACGCCATCGCCGACGTCACCTGGATCAAGGAGAACGGCCTGCGCGGCGGCATCCTCCTCCCCGCGATTCCGCCCGATGTGAAGTGGGTCAAACCGCTCTACGACCCGGAGTACGACCGGCTGTGGAAGCTCATCGAAGACCTCGAGATTCCGGTCAACGCCCACGGCGGTACCGGCGTGCCCGACTACGGCAAGTATCCGACATCGATGCTGCTCTACATCATGGAGGCGAGCTTCTATTCGCAGCGGCCGTTCGTGCAGCTCACGCTCTCCGGAGTCTTCGATCGGTTCCCGCGCCTCAAGTTCGTGATGACCGAGAACGGTTGCGCGTGGCTGCCCGGACTCATTGCCCACATGGACGGAATGATGAAGTCGATCCGCAGCGGTGGCGCGGTCGGTGAGATCCGCTACACCGAGGACGAGCGTCAGGGATCGCTCCTCGCGTCGGAAGCGTTCCAGCAGAGCTGCTGGATGGGTGTGAGTCAACCCGGCATGGCCGACGCGAAGGCGATGAGCTTCGTCGGCGAGGACCGCTTCATGTGGGGCAGCGACTACCCCCACGACGAAGGCACCTACCCACACTCGCGCGAGGCGATCCGGTCCCGCTTCCACGAGCTCGCACCGGACGTGATGCACAAGATCCTCGCGACCAATGCGGCCGACCTCTACGGCTTCGACCTCGAGGCGCTGGCTCCGTTGGCCGAGCAGGTCGGACCCACGGTCACCGAGCTCGCCGAGCCGCTTCGCGAGCTGCCGGCCAACCCGAGCCAGGGCCTGGCCCGCGGTTACCGGGCGTCAGACAGTGGCGACAAAGTCCTCTCGGACGACATGGACGCCGACGCTCTGTAGCGGTCGCCCCGCCGTCCGGCGGAGAGTCGTTTCGCGTCCTCCCGATCTGGGTATCGCTACTGGGAGTTCCCGCGCGCCAGGGTGCGTTGAGCGGGACTCATCAGTTCGACGCGATTCCCCCGACAACGAGGACCAGCGAGATGAGTGAATCGAAGGCGCCGCACACTGGTATCGGTGATCGCCTCACCGGCAAGGTGAAGGAGATGGCCGGTTCGATTCTCGGTGACGAGGATTTGGTCCGGGAGGGCCGACTGCACCAGGAACGAGCCGACGCGACGGCCACTGCCACCCAGGCCGAGGCCGATGCGGAACAGCAGGAGCAGGAGGCCGACCTGGCCGCACGCGAGCGCGACCTCATCAAGGAGGAGGACGACTTAGCGCTCGAACGGAGTGCGGAGGCAAATGATGCGCGTCTGGACGCCGAAGCCCGCCAAGCCGAGGAGGCCATCGAGCAACGGCGCGCCGGACGAGAAATCGCGGCCGAGGTCGACTCCATGTCGGCGCAGCGGGCGATCGGTCTTGATGAAGCCGACGCCGTGCGGGAACGCAGTGTCGCCGCGCAGGAAGCGAGCGCGATCGAGCACGAAGCCCAAGGGGCGCGCGCAACTGCCGACGCCCTTGCCCGCGCGACGGAACGCACGACGGAAGGAAACGCATGAAGGTCACGAGCACACTGGTCAATGGCGGCCTCGCGGCCGTCCGGCTCCCCTTGACCGTCGCAGAACGGACGCTGCGCCGAGGACCGCGCGCGGAGGAATGGCCACCGGCCCTCGCGTTCGACTCGGTCGGTGCCACCGTCAAGCAGGTCGTGGGATCGCTCACGCGGGATCGGGCTCTTGCGGATCAAGGCCGGCTGACCCAGGCGCGTATCGCACAGCTCCGTCGAGGCGAGGAAATGGAGACGTTGGCGGAGGCCCTCGAGACCGAGGCGGACGCCGCGTTCGAAGCCCGTCTCGACGCTGATGCCGAATGGCGCGACGAACTTGATGCGCGTACAGCAGCCCGAAAGAGTCAGGCCGAGGAACTCGCCCGACAGGAAACGGAGCAGGCGGCCAAGGCGCTCGCGGAGCAAGCGTCCGCTGCCGCCGAAGCCGAAGCGAAGGCGATTGCTACCAAGCGTGAGCGGTCGGCGCGCTCCAAGCGGGCGCAAGCCGAACGCCGCGCCATCGCCAAGGAGAAGCGGGCGCTGGAGACCACACGACAGGTCGAGCGTATCGACGCCGAACTCGAATCCGCGAAAGCCGCACGCCGGACGGCGCAATGAGCGCCGGCCGGGGCGTCCGAGCCGATGCGGCCCTGGAAAGGTCGCCATGACAGCTGTCGAGAACAACAAGCCCAATCGTTCGCAACGCGAGTCAGACACTGGGCTCGGTGCCGAGCCGGATCGCGGAGGGTTCCTTTCATCCGAACCCGCGCGTCACGCGCCGGAATCGGCCCTCGTGCGGCTGGTTGCTACGGCCGGCATTGTGGGAATCGGCACCGGCGTCGGCGCCACCCTGGCGGCGGCCGATGTCGACGCCTGGATCGGTGCGCTCGTCGTCGCGTTGGTCAGCGTCGTGCTGGCGGCGATCCTCTGGCGCTCCCGCGTGTTGTAACCCGGACACCGTCAGACGTGCGGCGCGGGTGCGCCATTCCAACGGACCAGAACCAGCGTGGCGTCGTCGGCGAGTTGATCGGCTTTGTAGTCAAGGATGGCTCTGACGATGTGGCGGACGATCTCCTCGGGTTGCTCCTGGTCGGAGGCGTGTCGGCCGATCAGGTCTGCGAGGCGCTCCGCTCCGAACATCGGGCCCCCGGGTTGGTGTGCCTCTGTGACGCCATCGGTGTAGAAGAGCACGCTGTCGCCCGGTTCGAGTGACTCGGTGGCGACGGTCGGCGTGGCGTCCGGACCGACGATGGCACCGAGCCCCCACGGCGGGGTTGGACAGCATTCGATCTCCCCGATGACGCTGCCACCTCGGATGAGGAACGGAAGCGGATGTCCGGCGTTGGTCCAGCTCATCGCGCCAGTATCGATGTCGAGCTGTGCGAGCTGCCCCGTCGCGAAGGCGACCGGTTGGCAGTGAGCCACGATGGCCTCGTCGATGTTGGTGTGGATGCGCGCCAGCGAACGGTCTTCTCGACGGTCGTGGCGAAACGAACCGATTGCGAGCGCCGAAATCAGGGCTGACGACACCCCGTGGCCGACGGCGTCCATGACGCCAACGCTGAGCACGCGATCATTCAGCGCATAATCGAAGCAGTCACCGCCGACCTCATACGCCGGTTCCAACAGCCCGGCGACCGCGACTTTCGGCGTCTGGAGCACCAATGGCGGGAGCAGGTCCCACTGCATGCTTGCGGCCAGCGTCATCGATCGTCGGCGCCGAAGGCGGTCGTAGAGGTCGGTCGTGCGTGCCCCGGTGGTGATCAAGTAGCCCGCGAGCAGGCCGAGTTCTTCACACTGAACGATGCTCGCGTCGGTCGACTCAGGAACCGTCAACGCGATCACCCCGGTTCGATCGGAGCCCTCGATGATCGGCGCCCAGACTCGGACGCCCTCTGGTCGAATCGCAGTGGTGCAAGAACCTTCGACGAAGGCGCGGCCCGCCATCGACCCAACGACTGGTTCTTGCGCCGGCACCTCGGCGTGCGGGGCACGGTCGGGGACCGGTTCCAGCGTGTCTTGGGCAAAGTCAACCAAGTACACGACGACGTCGGTGGCGTCCAGCCGCCTTGCGATGCGAAGCATGATGTCCGGAATCGATTCCGGATCGATGTGCGCTTCGCGCAATGCGGCGCCCAGATCCAGACCGGCCATGAACGCACGCTACCGCTGCGCCTGCAACTTTGTACGAACGCGTTGTCCTGATCGTGGACGCACGAGACATCCTCGGTCACCAGCACCGATCTGCCTGTGATCAGCTAGTCGTCGTCGTGTTTGTTTCCTTTGCCGTTTTCCTTGCCGCGCGACTTCTTCTCCGGCGGTTCCGTCGTCGTGGTGGTAGTGGTGGTCGGTGCCGGGAGCAGGGAGAGTTCGGCGCGGACAGCGGCGGCGGCGCGGCGAATGCGCGTCGCGGCGGCTGCGCTGAGTTCGCCGTTCGCCCGGAGCTGATCGACGGTCGCGAGCAACTGTGCGAGCTCCCGAGCGGTGGCGCGGCGATCGGTGGTACTCGCGGCCGTGCGGATCGCGGTGACCTGCGCGCGTAAAAGGGTTGCCGCTGAGTCGGAGACGCCGGAATCACTCGGTCCGCACGCGGCGACAAGGAGGAACATCACGATGACGAGACGGAGTCGGACGTTCATGGTTGCACCGATCGATCGAGGTCGTCGAGCGCTCGTTGGAGCGGCGCTGGGATCGCGTCGGCGCCGGGGATGGTCGTGGATGGCGGCGCCGCGGGCGGCGGACCGGGGTCGGACAGCTGGAGGGTCGCGAAGATTGCCGCGGCGATGATCACCACCAGGGCGGCCACGAGCGCAGCCCGCACCTTCGATCGCCGCTTCGGCTTCGACGGTGGTTCCGGCTCGACCGCCGGTGCGCCGACCAGCACCTCGGTCGGTGCCTTGTTCGGTACGACGGCGCGTCGGGTGGGGGAGGCGAGTGCGCGCTGCGGCCGGGTCGGCGGAACGCCACGGGCGGGGTCAGTCGCCACCGAAACCGTCGGAGTATCTGCGATCGCCGGAGGGGACGGGGGAGTCACCCCGACGAGTGCCGCGGCCATGGCCGGCGCAGAATGGAACCGGTGGTCAGGGTCCACCGCCATGGCGCGCTCAACCGTGGCGACGACCGCCGGATCGATGCCCTCGCGAATGTGTGCGAGCGGTACGGCAACCCCGGATGAGATCGACGCGACGAGCGCGAGCGGGTTTTCGGCACTGAAGGCAGGCCGACCAGCGAGCGCCTCGAAGAGCACAACGCCGACGGAGTACAGATCACTCGCGGGCGTCGCCGGACCGCCGGCGAGTCGTTCGGGCGCGAGGTAGGTCGCGGTTCCGAACACCATCCCGGTCGCGGTCTGGTCGAAATCATCCGCGACTTTGGCGATGCCGAAATCGGCGACCTTCGCGTGCCCGTCGTCGGCCAGGAGCACGTTGCCCGGCTTGATGTCTCGATGGAGGACCCCCTGTTGGTGTGCCGCATCGAGCGCCGAGAGGATTTCGAGTCCGAGCGAGCAGGCTCGGGCCTCACTCATCGGGCCTGCGCGCAACTCGTCGGCGAGAGTGCGACCCGAGAGACGTTCCATGACGATGAACGGCAACGCGTCGTGTTCACCGATGTCATAGATCGCGACCACGTGGGGATGGGTGATCCGGGCTGCCGCCCGCGCTTCGCGTTCGAACCGACGCCGAAGGTGTTCCTGATCAGGGAGGTCCCGGCGCAGGAACTTGACTGCGACCTCGCGTCCCAACGCCAGATCCGTCCCCGCTCGGACCTCGCCCATGCCGCCGTGGCCCAACACCGGGCCCAGCTCGTAGCGATCAGCAATCACGTCCGGCGGACGTACGGATGCCATACCGGCGAGTCTGCCCGATCTCAGCCGGCCAAACCGCTCGAACGACTCTTCTCCTCCCATGAAGAGAGTGAGTCCCGATCCTCGGCCAGGCTGGGGGCTGGGGCAAAGGATCGGGACTCACATCGTTGCGGCGTCCGTACGCCGGTTGGGATGAGTGGATGTTCAAGGAACCGGTGAGGACCCCTCGCGAGACGGAGGTGCTGCGACTCGCGTCGGCGGGACTCTCGAATCGGCAGATCGCCGAAGCGCTCCACCTCAGCGAATCGGTACCGCCAGGCGGCCTGAGATTGTCTCGTTTGCGTCGAAGCCAACAGTGCCCTACAACGACGGGTCCGTAACGGGCTAGATCTCTGGGGGTCGCGTGTCCGGTGATGATCGATATTCGCCGCTTTCGCGGCGTACGACTGTTGCGCTCGTCAACGATTACGAACTGGTGCTTCGCGGGGTCGCGGGGATGTTGCAATCGTTTCGCGACCAGATCGAAATTGTGGAACTCGATGTCAACCGGAATCCGGACGATCGCGTCGATGTCGCATTGTTCGACCCATACGGCCACGCCCAACTCGGGCTCGATCGCGTCTCATCGCTCGCGCGCGACCCGAACGTGGGAAGGGTCGCGATCTATACCTGGACGTTGACGTCCGCGCAACGCGACGCGGCCATCCTCGCCGGCGCTTGCGGAATCATCGCGAAATCGGTATCTCCCAGCGAGCTCGCCGGCGCGCTGCTCGAGATCGCGGCGGGAGGGCAGTTCGTGAGTTCGGAGTTCGGCGTCGGTATTGACGACGGCTTGCCGTGGCCGGGCTCTGATTTCGGTTTGACGTTGCGCGAGAGCGAGGTCGCGGCGTTGCTCGCCGACGGACTGAGCAACAAGGAAATCGCTATCGCCCTCTGGATCAGTGAGAACACGGTGAAGACGCATCTCAAGGCGATCTTTCAAAAAACCGGGGTCAGCACCCGGGCCCAAGCGGTGATCCGAATTGCCAGTGGACCGCAGTTCGCTCGGCGCCATATCGCCTGAACCCTCGTGGAACGACCCGTCACCCGCATCTGATAGCGGGGGTCGATGCCGAAATCACTCGAACGGGTGGCGACATCGCGTCGCGATGCGAGGAGGCTGGAGTGAGCACGTGAATGGCTTTGGCCGTCGAGACGAAGGATTGCATCGGTGTCGAAGGCGCGGATCCAACGGGACGATGAGGACCTCGTCCGGCTGTACCTCAACGACATCAGCCGATATCCGTTGCTCACCAAGGACGAAGAAGTTCGATTCGCGCAGCAGATCGAGACTGGGAACGTGGCCCGAGAGATCCTTGACCGGGGCAATGCCCTGGATCCGGACGAGGAGCAGGAGTTGCGGCGCGCTGATTGCGCCGGCAGGGAAGCCCATCAGACGCTCGTGCAGTCGAACTTGCGGCTGGTCGTGTCGATCGCCAAGCGATACCAGAGATCTGGGCTCCCGCTGCTCGATCTCATCCAGGAAGGCAACTTCGGCTTGATGCACGCGGTCGGTAAGTTCGATTGGCGTCGCGGTTTCAAGTTCTCGACGTACGCGACGTGGTGGATCCGGCAGGCGGTCGCTCGGGGCAGCGCGAACTCCGTGCGCGCGATCCGGCTCCCGGCCCACGCTCGCGAACGGCTGGCCAAGATCGACGCGGCGCGTTCACACCTCGAGTACAAGCTCGGGCGCCGGGCAACGTTGAGCGAGCTGGCGGCCGAGGTCGACATGAGCGAGGACAAGGTCGCCCAAGTTCTGGCGTTTCCCGTCGAGCCGGTGTCGCTGTCGAAACCAATGGGTGAGGTCGGCGGCGCCGAACTCGGCGAGATCGTCGAGGACCATACCGTCGAGTCGCCATTCGACGGTGCCGCCCGTGCACTTCTCCCGGCGGTGATCGATCAGCTCATCGCGCCGCTCGATGAGCGGGAACGCCACATCATCGAACTGCGTTTTGGTCTCCATCACGGTGAGCCGCGCACGCTCGAACAAGTCGGTGAGCATCTGAATCTCACACGCGAGCGAATTCGCCAGATCGAGGCGCGCGCGATCTCCAAGCTGCGCGACCGTACCGACACTCAAGTGCGTGACCTCATGGCGATCTAGCAATGAGGATCTCGACCGCGTCCATCGCGGAGGCGGACGCGCCGCGGGTGATCGTTCGGCGGCGCACGACCGCTCAAAATCCTCGGATGGATCCGGTCAGGGTCGCGGTTTCGTTCCAGTCGCAGAACAGGTTGGGTGGGTTACTGGCGAGACAGTTCAGGTCCGTGCGCGTGTAGTCCTCGAGCGTGAGCGTGCCCGAACTGCCCGCGAAGGCGCCGGTCCTGCTGCTGACCGTGAGATCGACGCCCGACACGCCCGAGACGAACGGTCCCACCGATGCCTGGAGCGAGCCCTCGCCGGTCACGAGGTCGAGCGCCAGGTAGCGCTGGGTCCCGGTGTCGGCAACGGTGAAGGTGTAGGTCCCGACGCCCAGCGAAGGAGCGTCGAAGGTCCCGCTCGAACTGGATCGCAGGATCGGGTGCCCGCCCGCATTGTCGACGGTGGACGAGCCACTTCCCGACATGGGGCCCCGTACGGTGCCGGCGCCCGACGGACGGAACGAGATCAGTCGACCGTCGACGGTCCCGACGAACAGTCGTCCGTTCGAGACCGTGGGCGCGCCGGTGATCTCGACGCCGACATCGTGCTGCCACCGCGGCGCGCAGATCGCACCGCCACACCCCGAGGCCCGGAACGCGCGGAGCACGCCACCTGTGGTCGCGGTGTACACCACCCCGCCCGCCACCGCCGGCTGGGTGGTCGCCGAGCCGCCGGTGTCGGCGGTCCAGAGCGGAGTGCACGTGTCGAATCCGCTGCAGCCACCGCGCGCGAATGCGCTGAGGGTTCCGCCGCTCGCCACGAAGACGTGGTCGTCGTCGATCGCCGGGCGCGCGCCCGGGGCGTCGGCGTTCGGGAGGTCACCGGTCCAGAGGTGGGCGCCGGTCTGGGGGTCCAAGGCAACGACGTGTCCGGCCTCGGCGACGACCACGACTGATCCGTCGCCGCTCAACACCGGAGGGGTGAGTCCCTCGCCGAGGGTCTCGCTCCAGAGCGGCGGGCACACCACGAACGACGAGCCGGGCGCGATCGGTCCACACCCCGACGGTCGGTCGAGCGGGTATGCGTACAGCGTGGTGCCGTAGGCGAAGAAGAACCGATCACCTGCCACTGCGGGTCCGGCGATCGCCTTGGCCCCCTCCGAGCCGTAGGGGGTGAGCACCGCGGTCCAACTCTTCGCCGGGTCGTCGCGGTTGGTCACGAAGTATCCGACCACTCCGAGCCCCGTGCCGATGATGTCACCGTAGGTGCCCACGACGTATCCGCCCCGCGGCACCGGAACTTCGATGGCACTGCGCGCGACGTCACCGAGGTTCGCGCCCGTGGTTGCGTCGTAGCTGCGAGTGCCGGTCCCAGGTGCGAAGTTGCGGTACACGCTGACCGAGACGAGCACCTGCCCGCGATCGAATGCGGGCTTGGACGCGCCGATGGGGATCTGCGCAGCAGTGCCCGCGTCGTAGAGCACCGCGCGCCAGTGCTCGGCGCCGGTGACCGGGTCGAGCGTCACCAGTTTGTGGCCCACGCTCACGTGGACCCCGGCCGGGGTGACGATCGGGTCCTGGACCGCGCGGAAGGTGGGCCACTCCGCCTGCCAGGTCCAGTCGGGTTCGAGGCTCCCGACGTTCGTGATGGTGAGTTCCTGCTCAGCTGGGTTGTGACCCGAGCGTTGCGGCCCGGCGCCCGGCACCGTCCAGCATCCCGTGAGCAATACGAGCGCGCCGAGGGTGAGCAGTACGCGAACCGATCGCATAGGGATTCCCTTTCGCCGACGGCTGATCGTGACCGTATCCACTGCCGGATACCTGCAGCCAGGGGCGAAGGTCACTGAGGCCACCCGGTCTTCGGGCGGGCGCAGACACGCGGTTGGTGACGCGCTCAGCGATGGTGTGAATGCGCGAGCCGGCCGTGACGCTCGCAATGATCGGTGGCGTCACGGTGGCTTTGACCCTACAAGTCACGCACGCGGTGATGCGCTGTCAGTTCTGACGTCGCGCCCGAGGAACGACCGCACGAGGCCGGTGACGGTGGCGAAATCAGCCAGATAGGGCTGTCCAGGGCCTGACTCCGTTGAATACCGACTGCCGCGAGCCCCGAGTTTGGCTACGACGTGAGGTAGTGGCTAGCGTAAATACCTCGTACGCGGCGTGGCACGTCATTGACTCAACTGCGCGCCCCGCGGAGGCCTGTGTGTTCACGAGGTCGTTGACGGGCCAGATATGGCGCTCTTGCAAGGACGCCACGACATGTTCTCCAATCCTGGGAGTAGCAACAGATGATCCTCCGGACTCGGTTCACCGTCGTGATCACCGGCGCCGCGCTCATTGCGGCGGCGGTGTTTCCGGCAGTCTCGGGCGCCGCACCGATCGACGAGAAGCGCCGTCAAGCTGCTGAGCTCCAGCGCCAGATCGCGGCCAACGATCATGAGGTCGTTGCGCTTTCGGAGAGGTTCAATGGCGCCCGCTACCGGATGAGCCAAGCGCAGGAAGCCATCGCGGCGGCCGAGCGCCGGAAGCAGGTCGCGGAACTCGAGCGACGCAAGATCCGTAGTGCCATTGCCCGGCGTGCCGCCCAGGTCTATCGAAGCGCGGGATCGTCCACGCCGTTCGCCCAGATCAACGTCTCCTCGGTGAACGAGATGGCGGCACGATCGAAGTACGCATCCATCACCGCGGCTCGCGACGACCGTTTGATTGCCAAGCTCCGCGATGTCGAGGACGACTTGGAGATTCGCAAGGCCGAGCTGGAGCGCCAACGTGCGGCGGCAGAGTCCGAGGTCAAGGCCGCAGATGCTGCCCGCGTCCAGATCGCCGCAAAGACCCGCCAGGCCCGCGTGCTTCAGGATCAAGTTCAGGGTGAGATCGCCGACATCATGCGGAAGCAGGAGGAGGCGCGTGCTGCTGCCGCGCGTGCTGCTGCGGCGCGGGCATCGGTGGCACGGGCCGCGCCGAGGGCGAGTCGACCGGCACCGGGCCCAGTCAACTTCGTCGACGTGCCGGCACCCAACGCGGGTGCTGCCGCCGCCGTCGCATTCGCCAAGGCACAGGTGGGGAAGGGGTACCGTTTCGCGACGGCCGGACCCGACACCTTCGACTGTTCCGGTCTCACCTCGGCCGCGTGGGCACGCGGAGGGGTCTCGCTCGTGCGCTACTCGGGCGCGCAGTATCAACAGACGATCCGCATCGGTCGAGGTGACCTCCAACCCGGCGACCTCATTTTCTACGGCCCGAACGCCTCCGATCATGTCGCGATGTACGTCGGCGGAGGCATGGTCGTGTCAGCATCGAACCCGCGTGTCGGGGTCCGGTACGTCCCGATCTATGGCTCCCCCATGGGATACGGCCGAACCCGGGCCTGACCACACGCTGGGTCACCGGAGGGCGGTGGCACTGAGTGCCCACACGGCCGCATGGCTGCGTCTCCGCAACCGTGGCTGGGCGCGCGTGGGCGAGACCTTTGCGTTGGCACTCCCGTGGCCGAACTACGACGTCAAGTAGTTGATAGGTCCCTTGCGCATTGCGCCGCCAGTCCCGCCTGACGGCCGAAGTGTGCAGTGTTGCTGTCTTGGATGGGAGCCGATGATGGCGATGGTCTCCGGCCGGTGACACGGGGCTCGGTGGAGCGCGCTCGGCCGCGATCGAAATACAAAAACATCGGAGTATCGTTGCGGCAGTATGGATGATTCGTTCACAAGTCGTTCGGGGCGACGACCGACGACGATGTTCACCATCGGTGTCGTCGTCGTACTTGCCATCGGAATCCTGGCGATGCATGTGATCAAACCGGTCACCGGATGTGAGTCGGCAAGTGCATCGACGAGTGAGATGGCGATGACGCCTGCGCACGGTGCATCGACGGACGGAGACCGCGCTGCCGTCGCCGACCATTCACAAGATCTCAACCGAATCGGTGTGAGCCACAGTCCGAGCCACAGTCCGAGCCACAGTGCGAGCCAATGCACGGCGGACCGGTCGCGGAAGGGCGGAATCCTTCAACGGTGGGGTACCGCCCCAGTGGTGGCGATTCTTGCAGTGGGAATGACTTCCGCCGGACACCTGCGACGCGGTCGCGACCGACCGCTCGTTCCGAATCCGCTGTCGATCGCTGGAGGGCTTCGGCGTTGAGAACGCCGCCGGGAACGGCGCACGTTCGCAACGTCCCGTCGAGGTCACTCGACCCCTCTTTCGAAAGGCAGATCAATGCGAAAAACTTCAGTCATCGCGCTGCTCGTCGCGGCCGGCACCGTGCTCGCCGCATGCGGCGGCTCCGGTGGAACTCATGGTTCCTCAATGGGATCGATGTCCGGCTCCGGGGATGTGGAGAAGAACGCTCCCGTCGTACCGGGCGCGCTCGAGATCGCCGTCACGGGCGACGCCTTCAGCTTCAGCCCGAAGGTGATCCAGGTCGCCGCGGGTACTGACGCCACGCTCGCGCTGAACGCAAAGGACATCACTCACGACATCACGGTCGAAGGCGTTGGCCATATCAGCCATGCGACGCGCGGCAAGACCGCGCGGGGTGGTGTGAACATCGAGAAGCCCGGAACGTACGTTTTCTACTGCTCGGTGGAGGGTCATCGAGCTGCAGGTATGACCGGCAAGCTCATCGTTTCGTGAGTGGACCACGGGTCTG
>JANLRZ010000075.1:0-3000 GCA_031362155.1 Acidimicrobiia bacterium
GCCGAGTCCGGGTGCGCCCCCGAGGGAAGCGTTGCCGGCCCGAGTCGAGGTCGAGGTCGCCGACGAGGTGGTGCCATTCCCGATGTGGAAGAGCGCCACCGACGGTCCACCGGCACCACCACCACCGGCACCACCACCACCACCACCGGCACCACCGGCTCCGGCCGCACCGTTCCCGCCCTTGCTCTGCTCGAACGCGTTGCCGCCGTTGCCGGCGGACGACGCGTTCCCGCCGTTGGCCCCGCTCCCGCCGGCACCACCGGTCGACGCGATCAGGGTTGAGTTGGTGAGGCTGACCGTGAAGTTGTTGGCGTAGATCGCGAAGCTGCCGCCGCCGTACTGGCCGGCACCGCCACCACCGCCGCCGCTCCCGCCGGCACCGCCGCCGCCGCCTCGGCCACCGTCGGCCGCGCCGGCGCAGTACGAGCCGCCGCCGCCGCCGCCGCCGGAACCGCCGCCGCCATTGCCGCCCGAACCACCCGCGCCACCGGATTGGCCGGCCCAGGTTGCGCCCGCCGCCGTGGTTGCCGCCGATCCACCGGTTCCGGCCGTCCCCGCATTGCCCGCGGGTCCGCCACGGCCGCCGCCGCCGACGCCCGGTGACGGGGTGACGCAGTACCCACCACCACCGGCCGACCCGCCGGCCGCCCCGCCGCCGCCGGCCCCGCCGGCATTGCCGTCGGAACCGGAGCTGAAGAACCCGCCGCCGCCGCCGCCACCACCACCGGAACCTCCGGCGGTCGTGCCACTCCCGCCACAGCTGGAGCCCTGGCCGGTCTGGTTGGAGACACCGACGGCACCGTTACACCCGTTGACCGTCTGGTTCGTGCCGGCCGCCGTCGAGTTGGTGCCGTCGATTCCGGCCGCCGCGGTCACCTTCGTGTTCGTGACCGTCAGGTTCCCGGTGCCGCTGCCGGTCGTGGCCCGCACGCCGTAGGAGCTGGCACCGGCGCCGAGGCCGGCGTTCAGCCCGTTGATCGTGAGCGCGTCCAGCGTCACCGTGACGGCTCCGCTGACGGTGACCGCTTGGGGACTGCCCGACAGGGTCGTCAGAGACCGATCCGGTGTACCCGCGAGCCCGGCAGTTCCGGGTCGGGTCCAGCCGTTGAACTGGTCGAAGCCACCGAGCACTGTCACGTTGGCCGCGATGGTGGCCCCGCTGGCCGGGGCGTGCACGCCGGTCCCGAGCGCAATCTGGGGACGCCCCTGCGCGCCGGCCGCCGTCGAGGCCGCAGTCAGCGTCAACTTCGGTGCGAGCGCGGTCCCCGCGTTGGCATCGTTGCCGTACGCCGAGACGAAGATCGCGTTGCGCGTCTGGAACGTGAGCGCGGGGCTCGTCGTCGTACGGCCGTCCCAGTCGACCTGAGACGACTGCACCGTGAAGACACCGGAACCGAGAGTCGGGTTCGCCGACCATGATCCGCCGGACGGTGCGATCGCTCCGGTGTAGGTGGGTGCGATGTTGGTGCAACCTGCGCACGCGTACACGTTGACGTTGACCGTGCCCGTGTCGCCGGGTCCGAATCCGGCGTCACCGGTGATGACCGTGCCGCTGACGGTGTCGAGGTTGCCGTTGTTGGTCGGCGAATCGATGGTCATCGTCGGATCGGCGGCGTCGTCATGGCCGATCGCCGTGGCAGGTCCCGTCGAGGCGCTGGACCCCTTCTTGTTCGTGGATCGCACTTCGTAGGTACAGCCGACACCCTGGCCGCAGGTGTGGACGAAGAAGGTCGAGGTGCCCGCGCCGGTCGGTGCCCACGCACCCCAACTCGTGCCCCCATTGGTGGAGACGCGGAACTGGTAGGTCGTGATCGGCCAGTCCGCATGGGTGGCGGTCCCACCGGTCCAGGAGAGCTCGGTGCCGCCGAGCGCCGAGTCGCTGGTGCGAGCCGTCAGACCCGACGGTGCCGTTGGCAACGGGTTGTCGTTGTCGATGATCGTGACGGCACCGACCAGCCTCCCGGGGAGCACGTTCGTGAGGGTGTTGAGCGAGACGGCGAAGAACTCGTTGTTCTCGACCAGGAGATCGTTCTTCACCGTGAACGTGATCTTCTTGAACCGGTTCGTTGGCAGGAAGGTCACCAGCTTGCTGCCGATCGCCACGTAGTCGGTTCCCCCGGTGGCGGTGGAGCCGAACCCGCCGGTCGTGATCCGGGCGGTGAGCGTGGTGACGGCGGGAACGTTGAGCGACACCGTGACCGATACTTTGGTGGTCGAGGTGTCGCCTTCGCCGACGGTCGCGTCGCCGATCGAGATGACCGGAGTCGTGGCCGTCGGGGCGTCGTCGTCGATGATCGTGCCGGTCGCCACCGGGAGGCCGAGGGCAGAGGCGAAGTTGTCGAACAATGTCACCTGGAAGAACTCGTCGCCCTCGTTCGCAGTGTCGCTCAAGACGACGACGTTGACGACCTTGCCGGTCTTGCCGGCCTCGATCACGAGCTGCTTGTTGGTGAGCGTGGCGTAGTCGGTGCCTGCGGTCGCGCTCCCGGCCGAGGTCGAGTACCGGACCGTCACCGGCGCGCTCGAGATGCGATCGAGGGTCACGGGGAAGGCGAGGGTGCGCGTGCCTGTGTTGCCTTCGACCACGCTTGCGGCCCCGATCGACACCACCGGCGGATGCGCCTCGTTGTCGACGATCGCGCCGGCGTTCGCGGCGCTCTGGCTGTTGGCGATGTTGGTGGCGGTGAAATTGAACGTCTCCGCATCAGCCTCGAACGTCGTGTCGTCGTTGATGGTGACATTCACGACCTGGCTCATGGGACCGCCGGGGGTGAAGTTCAGGGTGCCGCTCGCTGCCGTGTAGTCGGCACCTGCGGTCGCGTGGTTGGCCGTCACGAAGTCGGCGGTCTGGTACGAGACCGAGACCGGTGCGCTCGCTGGGCCGGCGAGGGAGACGGTCACCGGCAGCTGGGTGTTGCCCTCGGCGACGGTCCCCGCCTGCACCCGCACGGCGGGTACTTCGTCGTCGCGGATCCGGCCTTCGTCGACCGGGGTACTCAG
>JANLRZ010000103.1:0-15270 GCA_031362155.1 Acidimicrobiia bacterium
GAGAAGTCGAGCACCGATCCCAGGAGCTCGAAGTGACCGAGCGCCGTGCGGTATTGCGCGAGGGAGAACATCTCGCCCAGGAACCAGTCCTTGGCGTCGACCGACAGTGTCACTCCCGGCATGAGCAATCCGACATCGCTCGCCTTCAAGGTCCGAGCGGTTTCCATCACTGCTTGGCGAGTCAGTGATGGCGAGCGGCGGAGGGTCTCTGCGAACAGCGCCGCAGTGGTCCATCCGTACGCGACGATGCCGTTCTCGGCGTCGGCATCAGGTTCGTACTTGGCGACTTTGTCCAGGTAGGTCTTCATCGCGGGTTCGTCGGCCCACGCGTCGAGACCCGGCTCCATGATGTCGGTCACACTCATGACTCCGTCGGCCGCATCGCCGGCCAGCGCCATCAACGTCTTCGACGTGCAGGTCCCCGACATGTACGTCATCGGCTTCCAGCCGGAGGCTTTCACGTTCTGGAGCGCGTCGGGACATGCCAGCAACGTCGCACCTAGGAGCAACACATCGGCCTTCGTGGACGCGAGGCTCGTGACCTGTGACTTGGTATCCGATTGCTCCGGGTTGTAGGTCTCTTCCTTGGCGATCGTGATCTTCGAGCCCTTGATCAGCGACTTGAACGTCTCGGAGTAGGCCCGGCCGAAATCGTCGGACGCGCGCAGAATGGCGACCTTGGCATTGGGCGAGTTCTTCTCCAGGTAGTCGAACAGCGCCTTCGCCTCGAGGGGGTACGGCACGAGTTCGGATCCGAGCACCCACGGGTAACCCTTGTTGCCCCACGCGGGCGAGCCCGTGGCCGCAAACAGGTTCGGGATGCACTGGCGGTTCACGAAGTCGCGGATCGCCAAGTTGTTCTTGGTCCCGACCACGTTGAACAGCCCGAAGACCTTGTCGTCGTTCACGAGCGCGGTGGCATTCGCGACGGTCCGGTCGGCCTGGTACGCATCGTCTTTGGCGACGAGATCGATCGTGTACTTCTTCCCGTCGACCTCGACGCCTCCTTGCTCCTCGTTGAGATAGCTGAAGTACGCGGACTCACCCTTCAGAATCTCACTGAATGCCGAGTAGAGGCCCGACTGCGGAAGGCTGGTACCGATCTTGATGCTCGTACCGCTGACGCCTTCGGTCTGAGAGCCGGGACAGTTGGATGCATCGACAATCGCGCCCTTGGTCGACCCCGAGCCCGACCCGGGCGACGACGTCGAACTTCGACCGCCCCCGCTGCAGGACGCGGCAATCACCGCGATCGTCGTGAGAATGACCGCCAGCAACGGAACGCGACGGTGCGACGCTTGCTTTCGGAAATCACTCATGGGTGGTCCTCTCGGATCGGGGATGGGACATCACGGGTGGGCGGCGAACCTCGAGCGTGTCGTTGGCGACGAGCGAATCGACCGACCCGCCGCGCGCCACCGACGATGCCGTCGGGGAGCAGCAACAGCAGCAGGATCAGCGCCACGCCGAAGATCGCCGGTGAGACGAGGGCTTGATCCGGAAACAGGTTCTGCGTCGCCTTCTCCAGGAACACGAAGGTCCAGGCGCCGACGACCGGCCCGAGCACCGTGGCGGTGCCACCGATCACGACCGCAACCAGGAAGTTGATGGAGAGTTGGAATGTCTCGACTCGACCGGCATTCGCCAGGCCGGTCACCATCACGCCGACCGAGCCGGCAATCCCGGCGTACAGCGCGCTGATCGCGAAGCTCCCGACCTTGACGCGGGCCAGGTCGATACCGATCGTGGACGCGGCGGCGTCGTGATCACGGACCGCGAGTAAGGCCCGACCAAAGCGCCCGCGCACGAGATTCCACGCGAGGACGAACATGACAATGCCGATCGCGAGCGCGAGGTAGTACCGCCACTGGTCGTCGTTGGGAGCGAACCCCCAGGCCCAACTCGGCGAGGTCGGCTGCGGCGGCTGCACGAGCGTCGTGCCACCCGTGCCGTGCACGTACTTGGTCACGAGGTCCGGGAACAGCGCCGCGAGCCCCAAGGTGATGAGCGCGAGGTACAGGCCCTTGACCCGCAACGCCGGGAATCCGACCGCCGCGCCGATGACGAACGAGGCCACGGCCACGACTGGCAGCGTGGCCAGGAAATCCCATCCTTGATCGTTCATCAGGATCGCGGTCGCGTAGGCACCGAATCCGAAGAACGCGCCATGACCGATGGAGACCTGCCCGTTGTAGCCAGTGAGGATGTTGAGCCCGAGGGCGGCGATCGAGATGTAGATCGCCTTGGCGAACAGCGCGGTGTCGGTCGCGCCGTAGTACTGCGGGAGCCAGACGAGGACCCCAACGGTGAGCACGACGACCCCGACTCGGGTCCCGATCCCCAGCGCGCGTCCGCGCATCAGACCCGCTCCACCTGCGTGGAACCGAACAAGCCGGATGGTCTGACCAGCAGGACCACCAGGATGATCGCGAACGGCACCACCAACTCGATGTCGTTCAGCGGTTCGATGTACTGGATCGTGAGGGCTTGGGTGACGCCGACGATCAGTCCGCCGACGACGGCGCCCAGGGGGCTGTCGAATCCCCCCAAGGCCGCGGCCGCAAAGGCGAAGACCAGCACGCTCTGGAGGGACGACGCGGTCAGGGCTTGCGTCGTCGGCACGACCATCGCACCCGCCAGTGAACCCAGCGCGGCTGACAGTCCCCACCCGAACATGAGCATCGTCCCGACCCGGATGCCCAGGAGTCGACTGGCCTCGGGATTGTCGGCCACGGCCCGGAGTCCGAGACCGATCCGCGTGCGCTGGAACAGCGCCCAGAGCGCGACGCACTCGAGGCCGAGGACGACGAGGATGCCGATCGTCTGGGCTTCGACGCGTAGCCCCCAAACGTCCCACACGGTGTCGGGGAAGGCGCTGCCGAGTTGCTTGGCATCGGTGCCGAAGATCACCTGAGTGAGCGAGTTCAAGGCGAGAAACAGACCCAGCGTCGCAATCACGATGACCAGTGGTGAGGCCTTCTCGAATGGACGAATGACGACCCGTTCGATCACCGCACCCCCGACGAACGACACCGCGACCGAGATCGCGATCGCGACACCGATCGAGAGACCCTGGTCGGCGAGCCACCAGGTGACATACGTCGAAAAGAGCGCCATCTCACCCTGCGCGAAGTTGAGGATTCCAGTCGTCCGGAAGATGAGCACGATCGCCAGCGCGAGCGAGGCATAGATCGCACCGGAACTCAGGCCGTTCAAGAGCTGCGAGAAGAACAGGTTCAGGTCCATCAGCGGCCCAGGTACGCCTTGCGGATCTCGCCATCGCGACTCAGATCCGCAGCGGTGCCGGCGGCCACGATTTCTCCGGCTTCCAGGACGTAGCCGCGGCCCGCCAGATCGAGGGCGAGGGCCGCGTTCTGCTCGACGAGCAGCATCGAGATCCCGAGATCCCGGTTCACGGCGGCGAGAGTCTCGAACAACTGCTTGGTGACGAGCGGCGCCAGGCCGAGCGACGGTTCGTCGAGCAGGAGGAGCCGAGGTCGGGACATCAGCGCCCGTGCGACGGCCAGCATCTGCTGCTCGCCACCACTCATCGTTCCTGCGGTCTGGTCCCGCCGGACGGACAGCGGCGGGAACGTGTCGTACCACCGCTCGAGATCGGCGGCGATTCCCTCACGGTCGCGTCGCGAATATGCACCCAACCGCAGGTTCTCCTCCACCGTGAGCCCGGCCAAAGTGCCGCGCCCCTGAGGGATATGGGACACCCCCCGATGCGCGATCGACTCCGCGCGACGGCCGAGGATCGACGACCCGTCGAATCGCAGCTCACCTTTGGCGGCAACCAGCCCCGAGATGGCTCGCAACGTGGTGGTCTTGCCGGCACCGTTGGCTCCCAGCACGACGACCACCTCACCGGCATCCACGGTCAGGCTGATGCCGTGCAAGACCTGGATCGGCCCATAGCCCGCTGAAAGGTCGACGACCTCGAGCAGACTCACAGGTCCGCACCCAGATACGCCGCAATCACTCGCGGATCCTGACTGATGGCTTCGGCCGTGCCCTCGGCCAACTTCTGTCCAAGGTCGAGCACCACGACGCGGTCCGAGATCGACATCACCAACGGCATGTGGTGTTCGACGACGAGGACGGTGAGATCGAAATCGTCGCGAATCTGACGGATCGTCTGGCCCAGTTCATCGACCTCCCCGTGGGTCAACCCGGCAGCCGGTTCGTCGAGCAGCAGCAGCTTCGGCCGGGACGCGAGCGCTCGCGCGATCTCGATGCGTTTCAGGGTTCCGTAGGGCAACTCCGACGCCGGCTGATCGCCGAGTTGCTCGAGGCCGAGCCGCGCCAGCAACTCGTTCGCCTCGGCGGCGACCTGCCGCTCCCTACGAGCGACCCCAGGCAGCCGCACGGCGTCCGCCCACGCGCCGCCGCGGCCACGGGAGTAGGCGCCCACCATCACGTTCTGGAGCACGGTGAGCGCCGGGAACAGCGCCAGGTTCTGGAAGGTTCGACCCACGCCGGCGCGGGCCACGCGGTGAGGGGGCAGCGCCAACAGTTCCCGACCGTCGAAACGAATCGAACCCTGCTGCGGGGTGTACACGCGACTCACGCAGTTGAAGAGCGTGGTCTTGCCAGCACCGTTGGGGCCGATCAGCGCACAGATCTCTCCGGCCTCGACGGTAAACCCGAGGTGATCGAGCGCGCGGATGCCGCCGAACTCGAGTCCCACCCCGTCCACTTCGAGCAGCGCCACGCGTTCACCTCTGATCGTCCGGCACGCGGGACCCTAGGGATCGACGCCGCCGGACGACGCCGGTCATCAGCCCCCTAGAACCCGGGACAACGTACGCCCAATTCGGGACCTCCGCCCCTGGTCAACCGGAGAGACCCCGGATTCAGTCCTCGGGATGAACCCCGCACAGCGCGGCGACGCGACCGAAGAGCAGTCGTTTGTGCTCGCCGATGACGCGCCGGTTCTTCCCCGCCATTGGTGACGCCAGATCGACCGCGAGATTGAGCAGTCGCTCCTCGTCGCTCGTGTCGGTCACGATGCCGAGCGCCATGGCGTCCTCGGCCCCGTAGCGCCGCCCGGTCATGATCGCGTCCTGAGCCGCCTCCATCGGGATGCGCGCGGTGACGACCGCGGCCATCGCCTCGCTGAGCGGCAGGCCCAGGTCGACCTCGGGCAGACACCAGTAGCCCCGATCGCTGCGCATCACGCGAACGTCGAAACAACACGACAACATCGCCCCGGCCGCGAACGTGTGACCGTTGAGGGCGCCGACGGTGTACGCGGGCAGCAGCAACATTCGTCCGAACAGGCGATGGAGCAGTTCGACGGTCGGGCCCGCTTCATCGGGGGCCGTACCGAAGCGATCGAGGTCGAGACCATTGGAGAAGAACTTGCCCGCACCGACGACCACGACGGCCAGTGGGCCCTCGATGGCCTCCAACTGGTCGAGCGCGGCGTGCCACTCGGTCATCGAATCGAGGTTGACGCGATTCTCACCGTCGTTCCATCGGACGATCTGAACTTCGCCGAGTTGTTCCAGGTCGATGGCCACAAGATCTCCTTGGTGCGGTCAGAAGCCGAGGAATCGAGCGAGGACCGCATGACAGCCTTCGATCGACTCGCGGGTCACGAACTCGCCCGCCGTGTGCGCAAGGGTCGGGTCGCCCGGCCCGAAGTTCAACGCGGGGATCCCGTGGGCGGCGAAGCGGGCGACGTCGGTCCAGCCCAGCTTGGGGCGCACCCCGAGGTCGAAGGCACCGATGAGTTCCGCGACCAACGGGTTCCAGAGGTTCGGAGGCGCGGCGACCGAGGCGTTGATCACCTCGATCTCGTCGGCACCCACGAGCAGCGCGCGGGTCTCGGCTTCCGCGTCGGCCGGGGACACACTCGGCGCGAAGCGGCGATTGACCACCAACGTGCATTCGTCGGGCACGACGTTGTTCGAAACCCCCGCTTCGATCCGCACCGCCTGCAGCGCCTGACGGTATTCGAGCCCGTCGACGTCCACCGGTCCGGGGGCGTTGGCGGCGATCGCGGTGAGCGCGGCAGACGCACGGTGGATGGCGTTCTCCCCCATCCACGGTCGCGCCGTGTGCGCCCGCGCCCCGCGGAACGTGGCCCGCAGATGCAGGGTTCCCTGACAGCCGGCCTCGACCCAACCGTCGGTCGGCTCCAAGAGAACGGCGAGGTCGGCTACCACCGTCTCGGGCCGGTCCGCGAACAACGCCCGGAGCCCGTTGTGCTCCTCGGCGATCTCTTCGCCCGCGTAGAAGACGAGGGTGACGTCGAACCGGGCCTCGGCCGGCCGGGCCGACACGGCCTCGGCCAGTGCGAGCATGACGGCCAACCCACCTTTCATGTCGGCCGTCGCCAAGCCGTGGAGCGTGTCGCCGTCCCGCCGCGGAATCTGGTTGTCGTTCGGCGGCACGGTGTCGAGGTGACCCCCCAGGAGCACGCGCCGTTCGCGACCGAGGTCAGAGCGGGCGACCACGTTGTCGCCGATCCGTTCGATGCGCAGCCCCGCGGCCGATTCGCGCAGCTCGGCCTCCACGACGTCGGCGAGGGCGCGTTCGTCAAGACTCACCGACGGAATCGCGCACAACGATTCCGTCACGGCCAGCAGATCCATCAGTTCGTACTCACGTGGTGAGGCCCTTGTCGCGCAAGATCTCGTTGAGCTGCGCCTTGTCGTGGCGCTCGCCCTCAGTGAGGCGCTTGAGAATCAGCACACACGGCAGACCGAACTCGCCGCCGGGGAAGGATCGGGGTCGGGTCGCACTCACGGTCACACACCAGTCGGGGATGATCCCGCGAGAGACTTCCTCACCGGTGTCGGAATCGATGACCGGGATCGATCCCGACAGGATTGTTCCGGCACCGACGACCGCTCCGTTTCCGACCCGCGCGCCCTCCACGATCATGCTGCGCGATCCGATGAGGGCATCGTCTCCGATCACCACCGGGACGGCATTCGGCGGTTCAAGCACTCCACCGATGCCGACGCCGCCCGAGAGGTGCACGCGCGCACCGATCTGGGCGCACGAGCCGACTGTGGCCCAGGTGTCGACCATGGTGTCGGCGCCCACGTGGGCGCCGATGTTCACGTAACTCGGCATCATGATCACGCCCGGTGCGAGGTATGCGCCCCAGCGGGCCGACGCGCCCGGAACGACTCGCACGCCCGCCGCCTCGTAGTGCTGCTTCAGCGGAATCTTGTCCCGATACTCGAACGGACCGAGTTCCATCGTCTCCATGTGCGTGAGCCGGAAGAGCAGCAGGATCGCCCGCTTCAACCACTGGTGCACGATCACGTCGTCGCCGACCCGCTCCGCGATCCGCGCCTCGCCCCGGTCCAGCAGGTCGATTGCCTGGCGCACACACGCGCCGGCCTCTGCCTCGGACATCACCGCCGTCACGTCGTCCCGGGACTCCCAGAGCGCGTCGATCTGTGCTTCAAGATCAGCCATGGGCCCAGCGTAGGCAACCGCGTCACCCGTCACCGGGTTGGTTCAGCTCCCACCACGGGCCACCCCGTTTCCCAGCGTTTGGCATTTGGTGGTCGGTGACGGACCACCAGATGCCAAGCGATGGGAGGTGGGTCAGGCGCGGGTGCTCGCGGCGAGGCGTTCGAGGACCAGTTCGAGGCGCTCGGTCGGCTGGGTCAACGCGAGCCGGATGTGATCCGCGCCCGCGGCGCCGTAGAGACTCCCGGGCGCCACCAAGGTGCCCGCCTCCGCGAGGCGAGCCGCCAACTCCCAGCCGTCGTCGACTTGATCGTGGGAGTGCAACCACAAGTAGAAGGGTGCCGGTCCGCCGTCGTGGACGAGGCCGTGCTCGGCAAGTCCGTCGAGCATCAGGGCGCGTCGTTCCTCGTACCGGGCCCGCTGGGTGGCAACGTGCACGTCGTCGGCCAGCGCCGCAGCGGCCGCAGCTTGGATCGGGGCTGGGGTCATGAGGCCCGCGTGCTTGCGGACCTCGCCGAGGTACTGCACGAGGGTCGGGTCGCCCGCCACGAACCCGGACCGGAAGCCCGCCATGTTCGATCGTTTCGAGAGCGAGTGCACCGCCAGGACCCCGTCGACTCCGGCGGCAAGCGCCGTCGTCGGCTCACCCCCCGAGAACTCGGCGTAACACTCATCGGCGGCGACGATCACCGATCGCTCGCGCGCCCAGGCCACCGTGGCCGACACCGCGTCGGGTGAAGCCACCGCGGCGGTGGGGTTGCCCGGCTCGTTGGTCCAGAGCAGGAGAGCCCGTTGCGCGTCTTCCTCACGAACCCGGCTCAGATCCAAGTGCCAGTCGGCATCGAGCGGGACCGGCACGGCTCGCAGACCGGCCAGTTCGGCACCCATGGCGTAGGTCGGATACGACACCGCCGGATAGAGGACGGTGTCCCGATCAGGGGTGCGCAGGTGCAACATACGCGGGAGCGACGCGACGAGTTCCTTCGTGCCGACACACGCCACGACCTGCTGCGGGTCGAGCGCCACACCGAATCGACGATCGATCCATTCCACCGCCGCGGCCCGGAGCTCGGCCGAACCGATAGTGGGCGGATACCCCGTGGCCTTCGGAGCCGCGTCGGCGAGCGCGGCGAGCACGAACTCGGGCACCGGGTCGACCGGGTTCCCGATCGAACAATCGACGACGCCGCCGGGCAGCGTGTTCGCCAGTCGCCGGAACGCGTCGAGCCGGTCGTGTGGGTATGGAGGCGGTACGAACCCAGCCGCGGACATGCCGGCGAGACTATCGGTGGGCCGGCGCCACGCCGTCGATCGACGTGATCAACGGTGCGAATCGCCCCACCATCGAATCCGAGAGCCGGGCGCGCACACGGGTCCCGGTGTCGTCGTGCACCGTGACCAGCACGTCGCCTTCGCGATGCAGCGCCGCGAGCACATCGCCGCGGTCGTAGGGCACATGGAGTTCCACCACCCTCGCAAGGGCCCGCAATCGCCGCCCGATGCAGTCGAGCAGCGCTGCGATCCCGATGTCGGCCCGGGCCGAAACGGAGATCGCGCCGGGGTGGGTCCGCAGCAGGTCGGCGACCACCTCCGGATCCGCTGCGTCAGTCTTGGTGAAGACGAGTTGTTCCGGGACCTCGCCGGCATGGATGTCGTCGAGCACCGCGCGGACGGCCCGGATCCGACCGTCGGGATCGGGGTCGCTGGCGTCGACGAGATGCAGCATGAAGTCGGCGTCGGCCACTTCATCGAGCGTCGAGCGGAACGACTCGACGAGTTGGTGCGGGAGTCGCCGCACGAATCCGACCGTGTCGGAGAGCAGCACCGTCTCCCCGCCCGGCAACCGCAACCGGCGCACGGTCGGGTCCAGCGTGGAGAACAGTCGGTCTTCGACGAGAACGGTCGCCTCCGTGACGCGATTGAGCAGCGTCGACTTTCCGGCGTTCGTGTACCCCACGAGCGCGACCGTGCTGAGCGATCGCCGCAGCCGGGCTTTGCGTTGCGTGTCGCGGGTCTGGGCCAGGCCGACCAACTCGCGTTCGAGTTTGTTGATCCGTCGCTGAATGCGTCGGCGATCGACCTCGAGCTGGGTTTCACCCGGACCACGAGTTCCGATCCCACCCCCCTGTTGCGAGAGCATCAGACCCCGCCCACGCAGCCGCGGCAACCGGTACCGCAGCTGGGCGAGTTCGACCTGGAGCATTCCCTCTTGACTCGCGGCGTGTTGGGCGAAGATGTCGAGGATCAGCGCGACCCGGTCGACGACGTCGCGTTCGAACAGCTGCTCCAGGTTGCGTTGCTGGGCAGGTGAGAGCTCGTCGTCGAAAATGACCACGTCGACGTCGAGCGCCTCCGCGAGTTCGCGCAGTTCCTCCGCCTTGCCTTTGCCCACGTAGAACTTGGGATCCGGCGTATCCCGGCGTTGCAACTCGACCGCCAGCGGTTCGGCCCCGGCGGTATCGGCAAGCAGTGCCAACTCTTCGAGGCTGGCTTCGGCCTCTTCGACCGTGCGCATCCCGAAACCGGTCCCCACGAGGATGGCGGTCTGGTCGACGACACCGAGATCGACCTCGGTCGCGGTCAGCCGTCGCCGGCCGCGATCGAGATGCTCGCGGCTCATCGCCGGCGCCATTCGTCGAGATCGATCTCGAGGTCGAACACATGCGCGACGGGACCACCCAACCGGATCGTGTCGCCGAGCATGACCGACAACGTGCCACCGGGAACGCGGACCGTGGTGGTGTCGCCCACCAACCCGCGCCGATGGGCCACCGCGACCGCGGCACACGCACCGGTCCCGCACGACTGGGTTTCTCCCACCCCGCGCTCCCACACCCGGAGCTCCATCGCATCCGGGCCGAGCACCCGCACGAACTCGACGTTGACTCGATTCGGGAATCGTGAGTCACGCTCCAGAGCCGCGCCGTGGCGGGTCACGTCGGTGGTCGCGGGGTCGTCGACGAACACCACCAGGTGAGGGTTGCCCATGCCGGCCGCGCCGGCGACCGTGGTGACCCCGTCGAGCTCGACGGCGACCTCGTCGGCAGACTCGCCGACCATCGGGATCTCGACCGGTTCGAAGCTCGCCGTCCCCATGTCGCACACCGCCGACGCCACCATGCCGGCTGCGTCCAGCGCCAGGTCGAGGACCCGTCGGCCACCGCCGGTGTCGACGATCAGCCGCGCCGGCGTACCCATGCCTTCACGCCGGGCCAACCACGCGAGACAGCGCGCGCCGTTCCCGGACATCTCCGCAACCGAACCGTCGGCGTTGAACAGCGTCATCGTGGCGTCGGCCCCGTCGGTTCCCGGACCGAGCAGCAAGATCCCATCGGCACCCACACCGGTGAAGCGGTGGCAGAGCGCGACGGCATCGGCGGCCGTCAGGGAGGCCGTCGTGACCAGGAAGTCGTTGCCCGTGCCGTGGAGCTTGGCGAGTTGGACGGGATTCATCGACTCCACCATGCCATGACCTCCCCCGCGAGCGCCGACCTTTTCTTCTCCGCGTCGAACCACTCGATGCGATCGTCGCGCCGGAACCACGCTCGTTGCCGCCGGGCGAAGTGACGCGAGCGGATCAGGATCTGCTCCGTCGCGTCCGTCAACGTCGACCCGCCGTCGAGATGAGCAAGCAACTCCTTGTATCCGATCGCCTGCCGCGCGGTCCGAGACCAGCCGCCGGAGCGCGCGGCGAGCGAGCCGACCTCGTCGACCAGGCCCGCCGCGAGCATGGCCTCCACGCGCGTGGCCACTCGGGTCGCGGTGGGCTCGGCATCCAATCGGAGCCCGGCGATGCGGACGTCGACCACCGACGGGTGCGATGCCGTGATGCCCGCCCCGAATGACGAGAACGGCTGTCCCGTGAGTTCGATCACCTCCAGGGCGCGCACGATCCGGCGGCGGTTCCCCGGTTCGATCCGCCCGGCCGCGACCGGGTCGCGATCGACCAACTCGGCGTAGGCCGCGGCGAGGCCGTCGGCCTCCGCGCACCGGGCGTCGATGCGGGACCGGAGGTCGAGATCCTCGCCGGGGAATCGCAGGTCGTCGATCACCGCCTGGAGGTAGAGGCCGGTACCACCGACGAGCAGCGCCCGATGCCCCCGAGCCTCGACTCCGGCGATCGCCTGCCGGGCCGCAGTCTGGAACCATACGACCGAGAAGTCCTCACTCGGATCAGCGACGTCGATCAGGTGGTGGCGAACCTGTGCTTGTTCCGCCGCCGACGGTTTGGCGGTGCCGATGTCCATGCCGCGGTACACCTGCATCGAATCCATGGAGACGAGTTCGACGTCGGGCCACTCGGCCGCGACCGTCAACGCAAGCGCCGACTTGCCCGACGCGGTCGGGCCGACCAGCGCGAGGTGCGTGGGCGCGGCTCAGCCCGCCGTGACCGCGAGGCGAGTGCGACTGCGCCGCGGTCCGCTCAGCACTGCTCCGAGATCACCGCGCAGCCAGTGCGGCGCCGCCTTGGTGACCGTGACCTCGACGGTCGAACCCACGGGCACCTCACCCGCGAAGTGCACCAATTTGTTCTGGCGGGTGCGACCGCTCATGACGCTCGGGTCCTTCTTCGACGGGCCCTCGACCAGCGCCTGCTCCACCCGGCCCAGCCGAGCCTCGTGTTTGGCCGTGCCGTGGCGTTCGACGACCTCGGTGAGGCGATCCATGCGCTCGCGCACCACTGCATCCGGCACGAAATCGTCGACCATCTCGGCCGCGGCAGTGCCCGGACGCGGCGAGAACACGAAGATGTAGGCAGCGTCGTACTGGGCGGTTTCGGCGAGTTCCATCGTGGCCATGAAGTCGGCTTCGGTCTCGCCCGGGAACCCCACGATGATGTCGCTCGTGACCGCCAGGTCCGGGATGGCCGCTCGTGCCATGACCAACTTCTCGAGGTATCGCTCGGCGGTGTAGCCGCGCCGCATCCGCGCCAGGGTCCGATCGCTGCCCGACTGGACCGGCAAGTGGAGGTGCTCGCACACACTGGCGCATTCGGCCATCGCGGCGATCGTCTCCTCGCGCAGGTCCTTGGGATGGGGTGAGGTGAACCGAATGCGTTCGATGCCCTCGACCGCGTCGACCGCGCGGAGCAAGTCCGCGAACTGCGGGCTCCACTGACCCGACCCGAGGTCGCGGCCGTACGAGTTGACGTTCTGGCCGAGCAGGGTGAGTTCGGACACGCCGTCGCGCGCCAACTCCTCGACCTCGTGGACGATGTCGCCCATGCGGCGGCTGACCTCCGCGCCCCGCACCGACGGCACGATGCAGAACGCGCAACTGTTGTCGCAGCCGATCTGAATCGTGAGCCATGCGCTGTGGTCGACCTCGCGTCGGGCCGGCAACGCCGACGGGTACGCCTCGTGCTCCTCGAGGATCTCCACCACCGACTCACCGGTGCGCGCGGCTTCGGCGAGGAGCGCCGGCGCATGGGCCAGGTTGTGCGTACCGAACACCACATCCACGTGCCCGGCCCGCTTGACGATCTCCTCGCGGTCCTTCTGGGCGAGACACCCACCGACCGCGATCTGCAATCCCGGACGACGATCCTTCAGCGACTTCAGGTGCCCGAGGTGGCCGTACAGTTTGTTGTCGGCGTTCTCCCGGATGCAGCACGTGTTGAGGACCACGACGTCAGCTGCCTCGAGATCGTCGGTCGCTTCCAGCCCGTCGGCCTCCAGCAGCCCGACGATCCGCTCCGAATCGTGTTCGTTCATCTGGCACCCGAAGGTACGAACGTAGAAGCGGCGGGTCACAAGGTGAGATTCTACGAGCCCCGTAGGATCCCCCTCGATGTCTGGAGAACCGAGCACTTCTTGGTCGGGTCGGCGCTAGCCGTGCCGCTCGACGTTGGCGGGTGGCAGCTCGTGTTGGCATTGGTGATCGTGATGTTCGGCGGGCTGATCCAGGGGGTCATCGGCTACGGCATGAACCTCGTGGTGGTTCCACTCATTGCCGTACTCATCCCCGGTTCGGTTCCCGGTGCGATGGTGCTCCTCAGCGTGCCGATGACCCTCACGATGCTGCTGCGGGAGCATCACGCCATCGACTGGCATGGCGTGCGCTGGGTCGCCGCGGGTCGGCTCCCGGGCACGGTGATCGGTCTGCTGGTTCTGGCCGCGCTTCCAGAAGAACAACTGGCCTTCGCGATCGGGCTCCTCATCCTGCTCGGCGTGGCTCTGAGCGTGATCCACCCCGGCATCGCAGTGAACCGCGGCACAGCCTTCGGCGCCGGGGGCATCGCCGGAGTGTCCGACACCGCGGCGGGGGTCGGTGGGCCGCCCCTCGCCCTGCTCTACCAACGGGCCGAGCCGCACACCTTCCGTGCGACCCTGGCCACCTCGTTCCTCATCGCGGCCGTCGTCTCGGGCACTGCCCTCGCCCTCCGAGGTCGACTCTCGGGTGAGCAGCTCCTGCTCACCGCAATGTTCCTCCCCGCGATGCTCATCGGGTTGATCCTCGCCGGACCACTCTCTCGGCGACTCGACCCTGAGCATCTCCGCCCAATCGTCCTCGGCGTCGCCGCAATCGCCGGCGTCATCGCGCTGGTCCGCGGACTCGTCGCGTTCTGAGTGTCGGTGAGACGTTGCCCCACAACGAACAGGCGGAACGAACAGGCGGGCGGAGACGGACTCGTGGTCCCGTCCCCACCCGCTGAACGTGGTGGCCCGAGGTTGATGACCTCGGAATCTTGCTGATGCCGGAGCGCGTGCCGGCGCCGGACTACTCCGCGTCCGCCTCGGCCGGCTCGGGTTCGGTCACGTCGAGCAGATCGTCTTCGGCCTCGGGTTCGGCTTCCAGGAGCACTTCTTTGCGGATCTTCTCGGTGATCTCCACCATCATGTCGACGTTCTCGGACAGGAATTTCTTCGCGTTCTCGCGACCTTGACCGAGCTGCTCGCCCTCATAGGTGAACCACGCACCGGACTTCTTCACGATGCCCATGTCCACACCGATGTCGAGGGCCGAGCCCTCTCGGCTGATGCCCTTGCCGTACATGATGTCGAACTCGGCCTGCTTGAACGGTGGTGCGACCTTGTTCTTCACCACCTTGACTCGAGCCCGGTTCCCGACGATCTCGGCACCGTCCTTCAGCGATTCGATCCGACGGATGTCGAGCCGGACGGAGGAGTAGAACTTCAGCGCCCGGCCGCCCGGCGTGGTCTCGGGCGAACCGAACATCACACCGATCTTCTCTCGCAGCTGGTTGATGAACACTGCGATCGTGCGGGACTTGTTCAGGTTGCCGGTGAGCTTGCGCAGTGCCTGGCTCATGAGGCGGGCTTGCAGGCCGACGTGGGTGTCACCCATCTCGCCTTCGATCTCGGCGCGGGGCACGAGTGCGGCCACGGAGTCGATCACGAGGACGTCGAGTGCGCCGGAGCGAATCAGCATGTCGGCGATCTCGAGCGCCTGCTCCCCGGTGTCGGGCTGGGAGATCAGCAGGTCATCCACGTTGACACCGATGGCCGCGGCATAGACCGGGTCCATCGCGTGCTCCGCGTCGATGTAGGCACACGTGCCGCCGTTGCGCTGGGCCTCGGCGACCACGTGCATGGCGAGGGTCGACTTTCCGGACGACTCCGGACCGAAGATCTCCACGATCCGGCCCCGGGGCAGACCACCGATCCCCAACGCGAGGTCCAAGGCCAGCGCACCGGTCGGGATGGCTTCCACCCCGACGTTGCCCCGCTCCCCCAGGCGCATGATCGCGCCCTTGCCGAACTGCTTCTCGATCTGGCCGAGCGCCATGTCGAGCGACTTGTCACGATCCATTCGGGTGATCTCCTTGTCCATTTCGTTCCCTCTTGACAGTTGGGGGGAAGCACTCGG
>JANLRZ010000119.1:0-6102 GCA_031362155.1 Acidimicrobiia bacterium
CGAGGTCGTCGGCTTCGGGAACCCGCCCCCGTAGGTCACCAGTCCCCCATCGATCGAGATAATCGATCCGATCATGTACCTCGCTGTGTCGGAAGCGACGTAGGCGATGCATTCAGCGACCTCCTCGGGTTCGGATACGCCGATTCGACTCATCACCGGACGCAAGACGTCGAAGTCGGCGTCTTCGGGGATCCGGAATCCCTTGGTGAGCGGTGTGCGCATCCCGCCGGGCGCGACACAGTTCACCCGCACCCCTCGGTCGACGTACTCCACCGCGAGTGCTCGGGTCAGGTTGATGACCCCGCCCTTCGAGGCGCAGTAGGCCGCCGAGAACGGCTGGCCCATGATCCCCGCGTTCGACGCAATGTTCACGATGGTCCCGCCGCCATCGAGCAGGTACGGAAGTGTGAATCGGCACAGGTGGAAGGTACCGGTGAGATTCACGCCGATGATGGATGCCCACCGATCGGGCGACTCTTCCTCGGTCCGCGAAAACCCTCCGATACCGGCCGAATTCACCAGGATCTGCGGTCGCCCCAAGTCGGCGGCGATGGCCACGACGCTCGCTTCGACCGAACTCGGGTCGCTCACATCGCAGGCGTAGGCCTTCGCCGTCCCACCGGCGGCGACGATCTCGGCCGCGGCCTCCTCGGCGGTGGTCTCCATGAGGTCGACCACGGCGACCTTGGCACCTTCGGCTGCGAACAGCTTCGCCGTGGCCCGCCCCAACCCGGAGCCTCCCCCGGTGACGATGGCAACCCGATCGGTGAAACGCGCCATTGCGAATGCTCCTCTTCGTGGACGACGACCAGTTGATGAACCGACAGCCGGGGAAATCTAACGCCTCGTCAGATTCCGTGCGCGGTGCCATTTCCGAACGCAGAACCGGTACCTTTGTCTCCGATCGATCGAACGGAGAACCCCATGGCAAACCCAGCCCTCGACTCGAAACGCATCGAGAAGGTGGCCGAAGACCTCGAACCCGGCTGGGCCTTGGCCGGCATGGGTGCGGGCGCGGCCACAGCCGCCGGCCCGGGCTCCGCTGCGCCGGCCCGCCCCGGCAAGGTCATGACCGCCGAAGGCGCATTCGCGAAGACGTTCCTCCTCTGGTTGATCGTGGTCGCCGGTGCCGTGTTCGGTTGGAGCAAGACCACGATTCCCGACTTCGGCCAGATCAAGATTCCCGGCTTCACCTGGGTCGCGCTCCTGGTGGCATTCGGGCTGGCGCTGGTGACGATCTTCAAGCCGAAGTTCGCGCCGGTGACCGCGCCCCTCTACGCCGTCGCCGAGGGCGTGTTCCTCGGCGTGATCTCCAAGGTCTACGACTCCCAGTGGAACGGCATCGTGTTGCAAGCGGTGTTGGCCACGGTCGGCGTCTTCCTCGTCTGCCTCGCCCTCTATGTGACCGGCGTGGTGAAGGTCACGAAGAAGTTCGTCTTCGTCGTGATCGCCGCGACTGCCGGCATCTTCGTGATGTACCTCGCCGGGTTCCTGCTGAATCTCTTCGGCGTTGACATCATGTTCTGGAACCAGCCCGGCCCGCTCGGTATCGGGATCAGTGTGGTGATCTGCATCGTTGCGGCGCTCAACCTGTTCCTGGACTTCGAGATGATCCGCCAGCTCGGCTTGGCCAAGGCGCCGAAGTCGATGGAGTGGTACGCCGCGTTCGGGCTCACCGTCACCATGGTGTGGCTCTACCTCGAGATCCTCCGGTTGCTGAGCAAGATCCGGAACTGACCGCAACTCCTAGAGTCGACCCCCCATGGTCGAACCGGTTCACACTGCCCAGCTGTTGCGGGCCGCCGCGGCCACCCATCCCGACCGCGAGGCCTACGTCCACGACGACAAGCGCGCGAGCTATGCGTGGCTCGACCGGGTCGCCGACGGCTTCGCCGCCACCCTGATCGAACTCGGGGTCCGCTCGGGCGACGTCGTTGGGCTGATGTTGCCGTCGTCGATCAAATTCGCCGGCTGCTACCTCGGTGCACTACGGGCTGGTGCGATCACCTCCGCGATCAACGGTCGGCTCGGCGAGCGGGAGCAGCGCAGCATCCTCGAGCGCACCCAGCCCGCAGTCACCGTCGTCGGTGACGGCGTGACGATTCCCGACGGAGCGCCGACCGGCACGGTGATCCCGGTCACCGGACTCAAGGCGGCATTCGGCACGGCTCCACTGAGCGACGCGGCGTTGCCCACGATCGCGGGCAACGACCTGGCGTGCATCGTCTGGACGAGTGGCACCACCGGCGAACCCAAAGGCGCGGTCTACGACCACGATCGCATGCGTGCCATCAGTGCCAACATCGGCCAACTCACCGAACCGGGCGATCGGCGACTCGTCGTCCTCCCGTTCCCCCACGTCGGGTACATGACCCGCATGTGGGACGAACTCGCGAACGGGACCACCATCGTGATCGCCGGCGAACCCTGGTCCGCCGCCGAAACCCTCCGGCTGATCCGCGACGAAGACATCACGATGGGGACCGGAGTGCCCACCCAGTGGGACCTCGTGCTCAGTCATCCCGATCTGGCCCTCACCGATTTCTCTCGGCTCCGAGTGTGCGGCATCGGAGGCGCGGCCATCGCGCCGGACCTCGTCCGGCGCATGCGCGAGACGCTCGGGTGTCCGGTCATCACCCGCTACACCAGCACCGAAGCCGGCGTCACGACCAGCACCTTGGTGGGCGACCCGGACGAGGTCATCGCGACGACGGTGGGCAAGCCGGCCCCTGACGTCGAGCTTCACATCGTGGAACCGACTGGCGCGGTCGGCGCCGCCCCGCTCCCCGCCGGGGAGATCGGTGAGATCGTGTGTCGCTCACCGGCCATGATGCGCGGCTACTGGCACGACGACGCGACCACGGCCGCAACGATCGACGCCGACGGCTGGCTCCACACCGGTGATCTCGGGTTCATAGGGCCGGACGGGAACCTCAAGATCGCCGGCCGGCTCAAGGAGATGTACATCCGCGGCGGGTACAACGTCTACCCCGCGGAGGTCGAAGCCACGCTGGCCGAGTGCCCGGCCGTGGCCCAAGTTGCCGTGATCGGCTATTCCGACGACCGGCTCGGCGAGCGCGGCGCCGCGTTGGTCGTGCCCACCGATCCGACGGCCCCGCCCACCCTCGCGGAGCTGCAAGAGTGGTGTCGCGCTCGCATTGCCGACTACAAGGCTCCGGATCAGCTCGTCGTGCTCGACGCGCTCCCACTCAATGCCACGAACAAGGTCGACAAGACCGCACTCGCCGCCGTACTGGCGTCCGTCAGTACCGCCGCGACCAACCGATCGACGCACGAAGGGAACTGATATGGCGATTCAAGAAGTCGGATCGGGAGACACGCGGGTCAAGCCGATCAAGCTCGGCGGAGCCCTGGTCACGATCGTCGAACCCCACCCGGGCCACGAGGTCGAATACAACCGTTGGTACGAGCGCGATCACTTCTATGCCGGTTGCATGATCGGCGCCTGGACGATCAGTGGCACCCGCTACGTCGCCACTCGTGACCACAAGGCGGTCCGGTTCCCCGAGGGCACCACGGTCATCCCCGACCTGCGCGCCGGTTCGTACGTGGCGATTTACTGGATCCTCGCGGGCAAGTTCGGTGATTGGGTCCAGTGGGGCACCGACCAGGTGAACTGGCTCCACGACAACGACCGCATGTTCGAGCACCGCGACCACGTGCACACTGCGATGTACAAGTACAAGGGCGAAGCCCACGCCGATGCCGACGGCGTTCCGGCCGAACTCGCACTCGACCGGGGGTATCCGGGCCTGGTCGTCATGATGGCCGAGCCACCCGAGGGCAAGGACTCGAAATGGCTCAGCGAATGGGTCACGGCCCGGAGCGTTGTGCCCGCCGATCAGGTCACGGTGTTCGGATCGGTCCCATTGCTCGCCAATGCACCGAAGGACATTCCGCTCACGCCGGAGACCGAACGGCTCACCTTGTTGTGGTGGTGCGAGGAAGACCCCCTCGGCGACTGGGCCGCGTTCGAGACATTCGCGTCCGAGTTGGCCGCCGAGGGCGGCACGGTCGTGTTCGCCGCGCCGTTCATCAAGACGATTCCCGGCACCGACACCTACACCGACCAGCTCTGGTAGCCACCGACGCGGGTTAGTCGCGCGCACCGTCGACGGTCGTCTGCAGATGGTCGCGGAGAAACTCGACCGCGGCGTCGACCCGACCGTTCACGGCGTGATCACACAGGGTCCGGTGCTCCGCGATCACATCGTGATGACCACGCGGCGCCCCGATGGCCAGTACCTGGAACCGCTGCGCGTGCTCGGCCAGCCCGTCGATCAGTTCGAGCATGCGGACGTTGGGACAGCGGGACAGCAACGCGGCGTGGAACGCCCGGTGGATGGCGAACAACTCGCCGAGTGGACGCGCCGAGCGCAACGCGATCTCGTAGTCGGTGCAGGTGCGATCGATCTCGGCGCGGAGTTCGTCATCGGCTCGACCGAGCGACTCCGCCAAGGCCACCGGTTCGAGGAGCATCCGGAGTTCGTAGACCTCTTCCACGTCGCGGATCGACGCCTCGGCGACTCGCGCCCCGCGCTGAGGACGAAGTTCGACGAAGCCGACTCCGGCGAGGCGCGCCAAGGCCTCGCGCACCGGCGTGGGACTGACCTGCCACCGCTGGGCGAGTTCCTCGGCCCGCAACGGGGTGCCCGGCGGGAACTCGCCTTCGAGGATCGCATCCCGCAGCCGATCGTCGACCCACTGCGTACGGGTGCCGGGCGCTCTGGAGGTTGACGGCATGATCCATATTCTATAGATTCTTGCCGACAACGCAACCACTGGGAGAAATCATCATGCGCATCGCCCGCTTCGACCACGCCGGAACCATCGTGACCGGCGCGTGCGCACCGGACGCCGAGGACTGGGCGGTCCTCGGTGACGCCGACCCGATCGCGCTCCTCTCCGCCGGACCGGAAGCGATCGAACTGGCCATCGCCGGCGCGAGCGAGACGGTTCGGCTCGCCGGCGCCCGGCTGCGAGCGCCGATCCCCCGCCCGCCCAAGTTCCTGGCCATCGGCCTGAACTACACCGACCATTGCGCCGAAACCGGGATGCCCGAGCCCGATTTCCCGGTGTTCTTCAACAAGCAGACGACGTGTGTCGTCGGTCCGGGCGACGCCATTCATGTCCCGCGTGCGTCGGCCCTGGTCGACTACGAGTGCGAGATGGGAATCGTCATCGGTCGCCGGTGTCGTCACGTCCCGGCGGAACGCGCCCACGAGGTGATCGCCGGCTACACCGTCGTCAACGACATCACGGTGCGCGATTGGCAACTTCGGGCGCCGACGATGACGATCGGCAAGAGCTTCGACACGCACGGCCCGATCGGTCCCTGGATCGTGACCGCAGATGAGATCGACGACCCCCAGGCGTTGGGACTGCGCACCTGGATCAACGGCGAGCTACTCCAGGACGCCACCACGGCCGGGATGATCTTTACCGCCGCGCAGCAGATCGAGACGCTGTCGACCGCCTTCACCTTGGAACCGGGCGACATCATTGCCACCGGCACCCCGGCCGGCGTCGGGATGATGCGCCAACCGCCGCGCTGGCTCGTGCCGGGCGACATCGTCGCCGTCGAGGTTGACGGCATCGGTCGACTGGAGAACCCCGTCATCTCCGAACCCGCCGACACCGCGATGATCTAGGAGGCCCGATATGCCGCTCCATCGACTCACCCATGTCACGCTGGCGGCGCCCGACGTCGGCGCCGTCTCGGACTTCTACTCCGAGTTCGGATTGATCCCCACCACCCCCGGCCGGTTCGCGACCGCGGACGGGGGTGAACAGCTTCGACTCGCCGAAGGTGCTCACCGTCGCGTGGTGGAACTCGGTCTCGGCGTCGACTCCGCCGACGATCTGGATCAGCTTGGCCATCGACTCGCGGACCACGGCTTCGCCGCCGACCGCGACGGCGACGAACTCCGATCACACGATCCGGTGACCGCGATGGACGTGCTGATTGCGGTCTCTGGCCCGATCTCGAGTGCGCCGCGGGCTCCGGGGCCGGCGAACGCGCCGGGGACAATCACGAGACGCAACGTTCGGGCCGAGCCCATCGATCGCGCGGGTCCGGTC